>NZ_CFHTQA010000061.1:0-14268 GCF_984394615.1 Spongiibacter sp.
CCGTGAAGGTGGTCGTACTGTCGGCGCCGGCGTGGTTGCAAAAATCGTAGAGTAATGCCTTGGCGGCCTTGTGGTCGCTGAGTGATGGAGGGGAGGCTTCGGTCTCCCTTTCTTGGTAACAATGGGTGCGATAGGCGCCCTATGGTGTGGCGGCGATGCAGTTTTTGGCTTTAAGCCAAATATCTGTTGACAGACTGTGTTTTGGTCATTAATATGCCGCTTCTTTTTTCGGGTTGTCTCGGCCGGTTGGCGCCGATAGTGGCTCGAAGCTATTTCGGGATGGGAGTTTGATCAGGTGCAAAATCAACGGATTCGCATTCGTTTAAAAGCTTTTGATCACCGCCTTATCGATGCATCTACGCAAGAGATTGTAGATACCGCTAAGCGTACTGGCGCGCAGGTTCGGGGACCAATTCCTCTGCCTACTCGCAAAGAGCGCTACACGGTTCTGGTCTCTCCGCATGTGAACAAGGATGCGCGTGATCAGTATGAGATCCGCACCCATAAGCGCATGCTGGATATCGTTGAGCCTACAGAAAAAACTGTAGACGCATTGATGAAGCTAGATCTGGCGGCTGGTGTAGAAGTACAAATTAGCCTTGGCTAATTCATTTAAAAGCTGAATTTTTTCAGACCCGCTCAGGGGCTGGCCCTGGGTTGTGTAACGCGTGAGAGCGCGGCCGTAGAGGGTTAAGCCCCGTACACTGAGAGGTTGGAGCAAATGACTATTGGTTTGGTCGGTCGTAAAAGCGGCATGACTCGCGTTTTTACTGACGACGGCGTATCTATTCCGGTAACTGTGATTGAGGTTGAGCCCAATCGCGTTACTCGTGTCAAAGCAGACGATGCTGACGGCTATCGCGCTATTCAAGTAACGGCCGGTGCTCGCAAGACATCGCGCATTTCCAAGGCTGAAGCCGGGCACTTCGCGAAAGTGGGTGTTGAGGCGGGTCGTGGCCTGTGGGAATTCCGTCTGGAAGATGGCGAAGATGCTCCCGAAGTGGGTGCTGAGCTGACTGTTGCAGCATTCGAAGCTGGTCAGAAAGTTGACGTTACTGGTCAGTCCAAAGGTAAGGGCTTCCAGGGTGGCGTTAAGCGTTGGAATTTCCGTACCCAAGACGCTACTCACGGTAACTCGCTGTCGCATCGCGCGCCGGGTTCTATCGGTCAGTGTCAAACTCCGGGTCGTGTCTTCAAGGGCAAGAAAATGGCCGGTCACATGGGCGCAGAGCGCGTGACTGTGCAGACGCTGGAAATCGTTCGCGTTGATGCCGATCGCAACCTGATTTTGATCAAAGGTGCGGTTCCCGGTGCGCCAGGCGGTGATGTATTCGTACGTCCCGCTGTTAAAGCAAAAAAATCCTAGGGGGCTAAGCAGTGGAATTGAATATTGCGAAACCCGGTAACGGTGCAGCGGCTGGAACTATCCAGGTTTCCGATGTGGCCTTTGCTCGTGAGTTTAATGAAGACCTGGTTCATCAGGTTGTAACCGCTTATCTGGCTGGTGCCCGTCAGGGCACTCGTGCTCAGAAGACTCGCTCAGAAGTGAGCGGCGGCGGCAAGAAGCCTTGGCGTCAAAAGGGTACGGGTCGTGCCCGTGCAGGTACTATTCGCAGCCCTATCTGGCGTAGCGGTGGTGTTACTTTTGCTGCGAAGCCGCAGGACTACACCCAGAAAGTTAACCGTAAGATGTATCGTGCGGCGCTGCGCTCAATTCTGTCTGAGCTGGCTCGTCAAGAGCGCTTGGTGGTGGTTGAAGAGCTGGCTCTCGAAGCCCCGAAGACTAAGCTGTTGGTGAAGTCGCTGGGTGAGCTGGGTCTGACTGGTGCGCTGATTGTGACCGAGGAAGTGACCGGCAATCTGTATCTGGCAGCTCGTAACCTGCACGATGTTGATGTGCGCGATGTGAGTGGTGTCGATCCAGTTAGTCTGATTGGTTATGAGAAAGTGCTGATCACCGTTGCTGCACTGAAAAAATTTGAGGAGTTGCTGGGATGAATCAGGAGCGCATCTACAAGGTACTGCTCGGCCCTCACGTCTCTGAAAAAAGTGCAATGAGTGCCGAAGCTGGCAATCAAGTGGT
Source organism: Spongiibacter sp. (assembly GCF_984394615.1). Lineage (NCBI taxonomy): Bacteria > Pseudomonadati > Pseudomonadota > Gammaproteobacteria > Cellvibrionales > Spongiibacteraceae > Spongiibacter > Spongiibacter sp. The sequence continues at coordinate 2,084 of NZ_CFHTQA010000061.1, forward strand.
GTTCAAAGTTTTGCCGACGGCTACCAAGCTTGAAATCAAGCATGCCGTAGAAAAACTGTTCAAGGTGGAAGTGGTTGATGTTCGCACCGTGAATATGAAAGGCAAAGTGAAGCGCAATCGCTTTGGTTTGAGCAAAAAGCCGAATTGGAAGAAGGCTTATGTAAGCCTGGTGCAAGGTCAGGAAATCGACTTTGCAGTCGCTGAATAAGTCTGGAGCTGAGTCAAATGGCAATTGTTAAAAGTAAACCGACTTCTCCTGGCCGCCGCTTCGTTGTTCGCGTAGTTAACGCGGAGCTGCACAAGGGTGCACCTCACAAGGCGTTGGTAGAGAGTCAGTCGCGTAACGGCGGTCGTAACAACAAAGGCCGTATTACTACGCGCCACGTTGGTGGTGGTCACAAGCAGCACTACCGCCTGATCGATTTCAAGCGCAACAAAGACGGTATTCCCGCTGTTGTTGAGCGCCTGGAATACGATCCGAACCGTACTGCGTTTATTGCATTGCTGAAATATGCCGACGGTGAGCGTCGTTACATCATCGCTCCCAAAGGTGTATCTGCTGGTGATGAGCTGTTCTCTGGTGAAGCGGCGCCGATTAAGGCGGGTAATACCCTGCCGCTGCGCAACATTCCAGTGGGTAGCACGATTCACTGCATCGAAATGAAGCCAGGTAAAGGCGCGCAGATCGCGCGTAGTGCCGGCGCTTCTGTGCAGTTGGTCGCTCGTGAAGGCCAATATGCCACTGTGCGCCTGCGCAGCGGCGAAATGCGCAAGATTCTGGCTGAGTGCCGCGCCACGTTGGGCGAGGTATCTAACAGCGAGCATAGCCTGCGCAAGTTGGGTAAAGCCGGTGCGGCGCGTTGGCGCGGCGTTCGTCCCACCGTTCGCGGTGTTGCGATGAACCCCGTTGATCACCCACACGGTGGTGGTGAAGGTCGTACCTCTGGTGGTCGTCATCCTGTTACACCTTGGGGTGTGCCGACCAAAGGGTATAAGACCCGTAAAAATAAGCGTACAGATAAGCTGATTGTGCGTGATCGCAGAAAGTAAACGCGCAATCAGAGTAAAGAGGATTAGCTTGTGCCACGTTCATTGAAAAAAGGACCGTTCATCGACCTTCATCTTTTGAAGAAGGTGGAAGTAGCGGTTGAGAAAAACGATCGTCGTCCGATCAAAACCTGGTCGCGTCGTTCCATGATTCTCCCCGAGATGGTCGGCCTGACCATCGCGGTACACAACGGTCGTCAGCATGTTCCGGTTATGGTTACCGAGGACATGGTTGGGCACAAATTGGGTGAATTCGCCGCTACCCGGACTTACAAGGGTCATGTGGCTGATAAAAAGGCCAAGCGTTAAGCTTGCGCTGGGAGAGGCATAGACGATGGAAGTAGCGGCACGTTTAAAAGGCGCACGTATATCCGCCCAGAAAGCCCGTTTGGTTGCTGACCAAATTCGCGGCAAGGGTGTTGAAGAGGCGCTGGATCTGTTGACGTTCAGCCCTAAGAAAGCAGCCAGCATCCTTAAAAAGGTGCTGAACTCTGCAATCGCCAACGCCGAGCACAACGAAGGTGCTGACGTTGATGAGCTGCGTGTATCGACGATTTTTGTAGACGAAGGCATGACTATGAAGCGTCTTCGTCCCCGTGCAAAAGGCCGGGCCGATCGCATTCTCAAGCGGTCTTGCCATATCACGATCAAAGTAGCCGACGGCGAAGGTTAGTAGGAGAGACCAAATGGGTCAGAAAGTACACCCGACCGGCATCCGGCTGGGAATCGTAAAAGATCACAACTCTGTCTGGTATGCAGGCAGCAAACAGTATGCGAAGCAACTGGTCACTGATCTTCAGGTTCGTGAGTACCTGGAAGAAAAGCTGTCGCACGCATCTGTAAGCCGTATCGTGATTGAGCGTCCCGCGCAAACTGCTCGCGTGACCATTCACACTGCGCGCCCCGGTATCGTGATCGGTAAAAAAGGCGAAGATGTTGAGAAGCTGCGCAAAGAGCTCAGCGATCGTATGTCAGTGCCCGTGCACATCAACATCGAAGAAGTTCGCAAGCCGGATCTGGATGCCAAGCTGGTTGCAATGAACGTTGCTCAGCAGCTGGAGCGCCGAGTGATGTTCCGCCGCGCGATGAAGCGCGTCGTTCAGAACGCCATGCGCCAAGGCGCTGAAGGCATCAAAGTTCAGGTCAGCGGCCGTGTTGGCGGTGCAGAAATTGCGCGTACTGAGTGGTATCGCGAAGGCCGTGTGCCCCTGCACACTCTGCGTGCCGACATCGATTACGCGACACACGAGGCATCGACCACCTACGGCATCATTGGTGTCAAGGTGTGGATCTTTAAGGGTGAAATCCTGGGATCCAGAAACGAGGCAGTCGAAGCCAAGGCTAAGAAAGTTTCAGAGTAAGGGTTACGCACATGTTACAGCCGAAGCGCACAAAGTTTCGCAAGGTACAGAAGGGCCGCAATCGCGGTCTGGCAGAGCGCGGCAGCCGGGTCAGCTTTGGTGATTTCGGTCTGAAAGCTGTCGGCCGTGGCCGCATCACTGCTCGCCAGATCGAAGCCGCTCGTCGTGCCATGACTCGCCACATTAAGCGTGGCGGTAAAATCTGGATTCGCGTGTTCCCAGATAAGCCAATCACTGAAAAGCCTCTTGAGGTTCGTCAGGGTAAAGGTAAGGGTAACGTTGAATATTGGGTTGCCCAAATTCAGCCCGGTAAGGTGCTGTACGAAGTGGAAGGCGTGCCCGAAGAGCTGGCGCGTGAAGCATTCGCTTTGGCAGCGGCTAAGATTCCGGTACCAACCACATTTGTTAAGCGGGTGGTGATGTAATGAAGGCTATCGAATTACGCGAAAAGTCCGTTGACGAGCTCAACGCGCAACTGCTGCAGCTGCTTGAAGAGCAATTCAAGCTGCGCATGCAGGAAAGCACCGGCCAGTTGGCGCAGACACATCTGCTGAAGCAGACTCGTCGTGAAATTGCACGCATCAAGACTGTGCTCCAAGAAAAGGCAGGTAACTAACAATGTCAGAAGCAGCAAAGAGCGCTCGTACCGCCACCGGTAAAGTTGTGAGCGACAAGATGGATAAAACCATCACTGTACTGATCGAGCGTCGTGTTAAGCACCCGATCTACGGTAAGTACATCACTCGTTCTTCCAAGATCCACGCGCATGATGAAGACAATCAGTGCAAGGCGGGAGACGTGGTAACAGTTTGTGAAACACGCCCTCTGTCTAAGAGTAAGTCTTGGACGCTGCTGCGTGTTGAAGAGACGGCTAACCAGATTTAATTTGGCCGGCGGCCTGTGTTCAAGCTTGATGCACAGTTGACTGCTTTGGAGTAAGAAATGATTCAAACAGAAAGCTATTTGGAAGTTGCAGATAACAGTGGCGCACGTCGCGTTATGTGCATCAAGGTGCTTGGCGGCTCACACCGTCGCTATGCGCGTGTCGGCGATCTGATCAAAGTCACTGTCAAAGAGGCAATTCCTCGCGGCAAAGTGAAAAAAGGTCAGGTCATGACAGCGGTTGTAGTTCGCACCAAAAAAGGTGTTCGTCGTGGCGATGGTTCGCTGATCAAGTTCGACGATAACGCCGCAGTACTGCTGAACAACAATTTGGCGCCCATCGGCACCCGTATTTTTGGGCCGGTAACCCGCGAACTGCGTGGTGAGAAGTTCATGAAGATTATCTCCCTGGCGCCCGAAGTACTGTAACGGGTACGCAGAGAGAAGACTGAGGTCAGCATAATGCGCAAGATTAAACGTGAAGACGAAGTGATCGTCTTAACCGGTAAAGACAAAGGCAAACGCGGCAAGGTACAGAAAGTACTGGATGAAAGCCGTGTGCTGGTCTCCGGCATCAATATGATCAAAAAGCACCAGCGCCCCAATCCTCAACTGGGCGTTGCAGGCGGTATCGTCGAGAAAGAGGCGCCCATCCAGGTGTCTAACGTGGCGATTTACAACCCGTCGACTAACAAGGCGGATCGGGTGGGCTTTAAGGTCGCCGAAGACGGCAGCAAAACCCGCGTATTTAAATCCAGCGGCGAAGCGATCGACGCGTAGGGGTTAGTAGAGAAATGGCACGATTAAGCGAACTGTACAACAACGAGTTGCGTGCGAAGCTCATCGAAGAGCTTGGCCTGGAAAACCCGATGGAAGTGCCCCGCATTACCAAAATCACTCTGAACATGGGTGTGGGTGAAGCGGCTGGCGACAAGAAAGTGCTCGAAGCGGCACTGGCTGACCTTGAGAAAATCAGTGGTCAAAAGCCGGTTGTTACTAAGGCGCGTAAGTCTATCGCTGGTTTCAAGATCCGCGATGGCTGGCCCATTGGTGCCAAGGTAACGCTGCGTCGTGAGCGCATGTATGAATTTCTGGATCGCCTGATCAGTGTTGCCATTCCGCGTGTTCGTGACTTCCGTGGTATCAGCCCTAAGTCATTCGACGGTCGCGGTAACTTCGCGATGGGTGTGACTGAGCAGATCATTTTCCCGGAAATCGATTACGACAAAGTAGATACGCTGCGTGGTCTGGATATCACCATTACCACTTCAGCCCGCAACGACGACGAAGGTCGTGCGCTGCTGAAAGCGTTCAACTTCCCGTTCAAAGCTTAAGGGGTTAGTGACATGGCAAAGCAGTCAATGAAAGCGCGCGAAGCTAAACGTGCTCGCGCAGTCGCCAAGTACGCCGCTAAGCGTGCTGAACTGAAAGCAATCATCGCCAGCGTTAACAGCAGTGATGAAGAAAAGTGGGACGCGCAAGTAAAACTGCAGAAGCTTCCACGTGATGCCAGTCCGATTCGTCAGCGTCGTCGCTGTCAGGTAACCGGCCGTCCGCACGGCGTTTACCGTAAGTTTGGTCTGTGCCGTAACCAACTGCGTCAAGCTGCAATGCGTGGCAATGTGCCCGGTCTGGTTAAGGCCAGCTGGTAAGTTTGAGAATTTTGCTGTCGCGCGATAAACGCGGCGATTAATGGGAGCAAAACATGAGCATGCAAGACCCTTTGGCGGATATGCTGACCCGTATTCGCAACGCTCAAATGGCCGGGAAGACCGAAGTACAAATGCCGTCTTCAAAGCTGAAAAAAGCTGTGGCTAACGTACTTGAGCAAGAAGGTTATATCAGTGCTTCGCGTGTGGACGAGAACGGCGGTAAAGCTATTCTGACCCTTGAGCTGAAGTACTTCCAAGGTAAGCCGGTAATTGCAGAGATCCAGCGCGTAAGCCGCCCTGGTCTGCGCTCTTACGCAGGTAAAGATGAGCTGCCGTCTGTTCGCGCAGGCTTGGGAATTGCCATTGTCTCCACCAGCCGTGGTGTGATGACTGACCGTGCCGCACGTGCTGCAGGTGTGGGTGGCGAAGTGCTCTGCACTGTATTCTAAATCGACGGTTAGAAGAGTTTCTGAAATGTCCAGAGTAGCGAAAAGTCCAGTGACTATCCCCAAAGGGGTTGAAGTCAAACTCGGCGCCGACAGCATTGCGGTAAAAGGCAAGAATGGTTCTATGTCTATGCCTTTGCATGGGTCCGTCGATGTGAAGCAGGAAGACGGCCAGCTCGTGTTCGCTGCGCGTGAAGGTGCAAAAGACGGTTGGGCAATGGCGGGTACCACTCGTGCACTGACCAACAACATGGTAATTGGCGTTAGCGAAGGCTTTCAGCGCAAGCTGGTCCTGAACGGTGTTGGTTATCGTGCGAAAGCAAGCGGTAAGTCAGTCAATCTGGTGCTGGGTTTCTCTCACCCCATTGACTACGATCTGCCCGAAGGTGTTACGGCAGAAACTCCCAGCCAGACAGAAATTGTGCTGAGCGGGAATGACAAGCAGGTTCTCGGCAAGGTAGCTGCGGAAATCCGCGCCTTCCGTCCGCCCGAGCCCTACAAAGGTAAAGGTGTTCGCTACGATGACGAAGTCATTCGTCGTAAAGAAGCGAAGAAAAAGTAAAGGCTAGCATATGAGCGATAAGAAAGTTTCAAGATTACGTCGTGCCCGTCGTGCTCGCGCTAAGATTCGCGAATTGCGTGCGGTTCGTCTGTGCATTCATCGCACCCCGCGCCATATGTATGCGCAACTGATTGCCGCTGAAGGTGACCGCGTTCTGGCCAGTGCTTCGACACTGGACAAAGATCTGCGTGGCACTGCTACGGGTAATGTTGCAGCGGCAGCTGGCGTCGGCAAGCTGATCGCAGATCGTGCGAAAGCTGCAGGTGTTACAAAGGTTGCTTTCGACCGTAGTGGATTCCGTTTCCACGGTCGAGTAAAAGCGCTGGCAGATGCTGCCCGTGAAGGTGGATTGGAATTCTAAGGTTTAGGCGATGGCGTATAACGAGCAGAAAGACAAAGCAAACACTGAAGGCCTCCAGGAAAAACTGGTTCAGGTTAACCGTGTTGCCAAAGTGGTCAAAGGCGGTCGTATCTTCAGCTTCACCGCATTGACTGTAGTGGGTGATGGCAACGGCAAAGTCGGTTTTGGTCGCGGCAAGGCTCGTGAAGTGCCTGTCGCCATCCAGAAAGCGATGGAAGCTGCCCGCCGTAACATGGTGCAGGTAGATATCAAAGGCGACACGATCCAGTACCCTGTTAAAGGTGTGCACGGTGCGTCCAAGGTATACATGCAGCCAGCCTCTGAAGGTACGGGTGTTATCGCCGGTGGTGCGATGCGTTCGGTACTGGAGATTGCCGGTGTTCACAACGTACTGGCTAAGTGCTACGGCTCTACCAACCCAGTAAACGTAGTGCGTGCAACCATCAAAGGACTGCAAAGCATTTCTTCTCCTGAAGAAGTCGCGGCTAAGCGTGGCAAGTCAGTAGAAGAGATCCTGGGCTAAGACAAGGGCAGGATTTGTTATGAGCAAGATTAAAGTTACACAGGTTCGCTCTATCGCGGGCCGCTTGAAGTCACACAAAGCCTGCGTAGCAGGACTGGGTCTGCGCCGTATCGGTCACACCGTCGAGGTGGAAGATACACCGTCGGTACGTGGCATGATCAATAAAGTTAACTATCTGGTACGTGTTGAGGGTTAAACAATGAGCGAGTTGCGTTTGAACACGCTGAGTCCCGCACCCGGCCGCGTTAAAGACGGCAAGCGGGTAGGACGCGGTATCGGTAGTGGTCTGGGTAAAACCGCTGGCCGTGGTCACAAAGGTCTGAAGTCTCGTTCCGGCGGCAGCGTTCGTCCCGGTTTCGAGGGTGGCCAAATGCCACTGCAAAAGCGTCTGCCCAAATACGGCTTCACCTCTCGTCTGGCAGCGGTGACTGCTCAGATCCGTAGTTCTGAGCTGAATGCCGTTGCAGAAGATGTGATCGATCTGGATGCGCTGAAACGCGCTGACCTGATCAGCAATAACATCGAGCGCGCGAAAGTATTCCTGTCTGGTGATGTGACTAAAGCAGTGACCATCAAAGGTCTTGCTGTCACCAAAGGTGCTCGCGAAGCGATCGAAAAAGCCGGCGGTAAAGTCGAGGAATAGGGATAACCCCATGGCGAAATCCAGTCCCCTGACAACTGGAAAGCAGTCCGGACTAGGCGAGCTCATGGCTCGCCTTCGTTTTCTGTTATTGGCGATAATCGTTTATCGCATCGGTACCCATATTCCGGTGCCTGGCATTAATCCGGATCAACTCGCCGCATTGTTTAATCAGAACCAGGGCACCGTTCTTGGGCTGTTTAACATGTTTTCGGGTGGTGCTCTTGAGCGTATGAGTATTCTCGCGCTGGGTATCATGCCGTACATTTCTGCATCGATCATTATGCAGCTGATGTCGGCCGTAAGCCCGCAGCTTGAAGCGCTTAAAAAGGAAGGCGAGGCAGGACGCCGTCAAATAACGCAGTACACACGTTATTTGACCGTGGCTCTCGCACTTCTGCAGGCGACCGGGATGACCGTTGGCCTGGCTAACCAGGGTTTGGCCTTTAATGCCGACCTGAGCTTCTATTTCACCGCGGTGGTTTCATTGGTTACCGGTGCGGTGTTTATGATGTGGCTGGGTGAGCAGGTTACCGAGCGCGGTATCGGCAATGGTATTTCCATGCTGATCTTTGCGGGTATTGTGGCCGGGCTTCCATCAGCAGTAGGACAGTCCCTGGAGCAGGCGCGCCAGGGCGAGCTGAATATACTGGTGCTGCTGGCTATCCTGGTTCTGGCCATCGCCGTGATTTATCTGGTGGTATTCATCGAGCGAGGGCAGCGTCGAATTACGGTGAACTATGCTAAGCAGCAGCGCGGTAATCGGATGTATCAGGCGCAGTCGAGTCACCTGCCGCTGAAGGTGAATATGGCGGGTGTTATCCCGGCAATATTCGCCAGCTCGATTCTGCTCTTCCCTGCGTCTATCGCGCAGTGGGTCGGCCAGAGTGGTGAAGGCATGGAATGGCTTCAGGAGCTTGCTCTGGCAATCGGGCCGGGCCAGCCACTGAATATCATTCTGTTCACAGCGTTAATTGTTTTCTTCTGTTTCTTCTATACGGCGTTGATGTTCAACCCTGATGAAGTCGCAGATAACCTGAAACGTTCGGGCGCGTTTTTGCCAGGAATTCGCCCCGGTAAACAGACGGCCAATTACATCGATGGCGTGCTGACTCGCCTGACCATGTTTGGCTCGCTGTACATAGCTGGCGTGTGTTTGCTGCCGCAGTTCTTGGTGGTCATGTGGAATGTGCCGTTCTATCTCGGCGGTACATCATTGTTGATTGTTGTCGTGGTGGTGATGGATTTCATGGCCCAGGTGCAATCACACATGATGTCTCACCAGTACGATTCGGTGATGAAAAAAGCAAACCTTAAAAACTACGGTAGCGGTGCCCGCTAATCACAGCGGCGCACATTGTTTGGAGTATCGTCATGAAAGTTCGCGCTTCGGTAAAAAAGATTTGCCGCAACTGCAAAATCGTTCGTCGCAAAGGTGTCGTTCGCGTTATTTGTAGCGCGGAACCCCGCCATAAGCAGCGGCAGGGCTGAGCAAAATTTGGCCGCTGGCCTTGAAACCAAGGTCGCATGCGGATAGACTACTGCGCCTTTCGCGCGGTGGTCTGTTTGGCGGGCCAGATTTTGTCAAGCGTTAACAGTTATAGCTTTAATTGGAGTAATCTGAATGGCTCGTATCGCGGGTGTTAACATACCAGATAACAAGCACGCCGTTATTTCGTTGACTTACATCTACGGAATCGGTCGTACCACAGCTAAGCAGCTGTGTGCCGGCAATAATATCGCGGAAGATGCAAAAATCGCTGATCTTTCTGAAGATCAACTGGATTCACTGCGTAACGCCATCGCCAAGATGACTGTCGAAGGTGATCTGCGTCGTGAAGTGTCTATGAACATCAAGCGTCTGCTGGACCTCGGTTGCTACCGCGGTCTGCGTCACCGTAAAGGGCTTCCCCTGCGCGGTCAGCGTACCAAGACAAACGCGCGTACGCGTAAAGGTCCTCGCAAGCCGATCCGCAAGTAATTGCAGTCTGCAACGCGCCTTTAGTGTAGCTACACCGCTAGTGTAGTGTTGATATTAGAAGCAGGAAATTAGAATGGCTAAACCAGGCAAGCAAGCGCCTCGCAAAAAAGTCAAAAAGACTGTTGTCGATGGCGTGGCGCATATTCATGCGTCCTTCAACAATACCATCATCACCATCACAGACCGTCAGGGTAACACCCTGAGCTGGGCGACTGCCGGCGGCAGTGGCTTCCGCGGCTCTCGTAAGAGCACCCCCTTTGCAGCACAGGTTGCTGCAGAGCGCGCAGGTAACGCGGCGAAAGATTATGGTCTGAAAAATCTGGACGTAGAAGTTAAAGGACCTGGCCCTGGCCGTGAGTCTGCAGTGCGTGCGCTGAATAACTGCGGTTACAAGATCACCAATATCACAGACGTGACGCCCATCCCCCACAATGGTTGCCGTCCTCCCAAGAAACGTCGCGTGTAATTAACAGTTGAGGAATATGAAGCATGGCTAGATATCTGGGCCCAAGCTGTAAATTAGCAAGACGGGAAGGCACTGACCTGTTCCTGAAGAGCGGCGTACGTCCGCTGGACTCAAAGTGCAAGGCGGAAAACGCGCCGGGTATGCACGGTGCACGTCGCGGTCGTCTGTCTGATTACGGTGTTCAGTTGCGTGAAAAGCAAAAGGTTCGTCGTATGTACGGCGTTCTGGAAAAGCAGTTCCGTAGCTACTACAAAAAAGCGGCGAGCAAAAAAGGTGCAACCGGTGAGAACCTGCTGCAATACCTCGAGAGCCGTTTGGATAACGTGGTATACCGCATCGGTTTCGGCTCTACGCGTGCCGAATCTCGTCAGTTGGTATCTCACAAAGGCATTTTGGTGAATGGTCAAACCGTTAACGTACCTTCATACCAGGTACAGCCGGGCGACGTCATCAGTCTGCGCGAAAAAGCGAAGAAACAACTGCGTGTTCAATCTGCACTGGCATTGGCCGCTCAGCGCGGCGATGTGTCTTGGATTGATGTTAACAGCGACAAAATGGAAGCTGTTTTCAAAAATGCACCAGACCGTAGCGACTTGTCTTCAGAGATCAACGAACAACTGATCGTTGAGCTTTACTCGAAGTAAGTTTCCTTCAGGACATTCTCACTACAGGTGACCTATGCAAAGTGCAGTGAATGAATTTTTAACACCGCGTGTGATTCAGGTCGAAGAGCTGGGCCAGACGCGCGCCAAAGTTACTCTGGAACCTCTCGAGCGCGGTTTCGGACATACTCTGGGCAACGCCCTGCGCCGTATTTTGCTGTCTTCCATGCCTGGTTGTGCGGTAACTGAAGCGGAGATCGACGGTGTACTGCATGAGTACAGCGCGATGGAAGGTGTGCAGGAAGACGTTATTGAAATCCTGCTGAACCTGAAAGAGGTCGCCGTGGTTCTGCACGGTAAAGACCAAGCCGTACTCAGCCTGAGCAAGAAAGGCGAAGGCCCGGTAACAGCTGGTGATATTCACACTGACCATGAAGTGGAAATCGTCAATAAAGATCATGTCATCGCTAACCTGAATTCCGGTGGTGAGTTGAACATGCGTCTGACGATTGCCCGCGGCCGCGGCTACGTGCCTGCCGACGTGCGTAACGGTGGCGAGGAAGAAACCCGTTCTATTGGCCGTCTGCAACTGGACGCCAGCTACAGCCCGATCAGCCGCGTAAGCTATGTGGTTGAGAGTGCTCGTGTAGAACAGCGTACCGACCTGGACAAGCTGGTTCTGGATCTCGAAACCAACGGCACTATCGATCCCGAAGAAGCGATCCGTCGCGCCGCGACTATCCTGCAGCAGCAGCTGGCCGTGTTTGTCGATCTGGAAAGCGAAGGCGAGAAAGAGCCCTCTCGTGAAGAAAATGAAGTCGATCCGATTCTGCTTCGCCCGGTAGATGACCTTGAGCTGACAGTGCGCAGTGCAAATTGCCTGAAAGCCGAGAACATTTATTACATCGGTGATCTGGTTCAGCGCACTGAAGTTGAGCTGCTGAAGACGCCGAACCTGGGTAAGAAGTCTCTGACCGAAATCAAAGATGTGCTGGCGTCTCGTGGACTGTCTCTGGGCCTGCGCCTGGATAACTGGCCCCCTGCTAGCCTGAGAAACGACGACCGGGTTCTGGCGTAAGCGCCGGAATCACAGATTATTTTGCTGAGATAGCAACGTTTATTAAAGGAAAAAGCCATGCGTCATCGTCATAGCGGACGTCAACTGAACCGCAACAGCTCGCATCGCAAAGCGATGTTTCGCAACATGACGGCTTCATTGGTAGAGCACGAACTGATCAAAACGACTCTGCCAAAAGCCAAAGAGTTGCGCCGCCACGCGGAGCCCCTCATTACTTTGGCTAAAACTGACAGTGTTGCCAACCGCCGTCTGGCCTTTGCCCGTCTGCGTAGCGACGAAGCTGTTGGTAAGCTGTTCAACGAACTGGGCCCCCGTTACGCGGCGCGTCCCGGCGGTTACATCCGCATCATGAAGTGCGGGCTGCGTACTGGTGACAAAGCGCCTATGGCCTATGTTGAACTGGTTGACCGCCCGGTTGCTGACGAGGTGGAGGACGACGAAGAGTAAGTACTCTTCGCGTCTATAAAAAAGCCGGCATTGCCGGCTTTTTTTTCGTCTGCGTTTTCGTTGTGGAGTTGAGCGCTTGTTTAGGTAACCGTCCGGTGAACTCACCTGCTATTTCGTGCGCTCATCCGCAATCATAG
>NZ_CFHTQA010000062.1:0-14182 GCF_984394615.1 Spongiibacter sp.
TTGCCGCTGGGACCAGGCTAAGAGCCGCCACAAACAAAAACGCCGTCGCCAGCCTGCGGCCGCGACGGCGTGATCATCACTGCAGTCATTACTTTTTTGTCGATTCCTGAACCGCCGCACTCATTTCATCAATGTCGGCATGACGGACATCGGCGCCCTTCACCAGATAAATCACGTGCTCGGCAATATTCCGGGCATGATCGCCGATCCGCTCCAGTGAGCGCAGCGCCCACAAGACCTGCAGTACCGAAGAGATCGTGCGCGGATCTTCCATCATATAAGTGACCAGACTGCGCATCGCAGTGCCGTATTCGATATCGACAGCGTGGTCTTCCTCCGCCACTTCCAGTGCCTTGTCACTGTCAAAGCGGGCAAAGGCATCCAGTGCGTTGCGCACCATTCCCAGTACGTGGTCTCCGATATGGCGAATCTCCAGCACACTGCGCGGCAGGCCTCCCAGCTCACCCAGCTTAATCGCGGAATGGGCGACTTTGCAGGCCTCATCGCCCATGCGCTCCAGGTCACTGATAATCCGACTGATGGACAGTACCAGACGCAGATCCGTCGCGGCGGGCTGGCGACGAGCCAGAATAATGGTGCAGTCCTCGTCGATAGACAGTTCCAATGCGTTCACAATACGGTCGCCACGATCCACGTCTTCTGCCAGACCGCTGTCCTGACTCATAAAGGCATTGATCGCATCGGCAACCTGCTTCTCAACCACACCGCCCATTTCCAGCATGCGGGTTTTAATATCATCCAGCTCAGTGTTGAACTGCTGGGAGATATGATGCGCGTGCAGATCTTTATCTTTCATACTGTGATTCCTGCGACATCCGCCAACGTCACCACTCAGCCATAGCGGCCGGTGATGTAGTCCTCGGTCTGTTTATTATTGGGGTTGGTAAACAGTGTATCGGTGTTATCGAACTCGATCAGTTTACCCATGTACATAAACGCCGTGTAGTCAGACACACGAGCTGCCTGCTGCATATTGTGGGTAACGATCACAATCGTGTATTTGTCTTTCAGCTCGTAGATCAGCTCTTCGATCTTCAGCGTGGAAATCGGATCAAGTGCTGAGGCCGGCTCATCGAGCAGCAGAACTTCGGGCTCAACCGCAATGGTGCGAGCGATGACCAGACGCTGCTGCTGACCGCCGGACATGCCCAGTGCGTTGTCGTGCAGACGATCTTTCACCTCGTCCCACAGCGCCGCGCCGCGCAGCGAGCGCTCGACCACTTCATCGAGCACCCGTTTTTTGTTGACCCCCTGAATACGCAGGCCGTAGGCGACGTTCTCATAAATCGATTTTGGGAAGGGGTTGGGTTTCTGAAACACCATACCCACACGGCGGCGCAGAGTCGCGACGTCTACCGCACGATCATAGATGTTTTCGCCATCAAGACGAATACCGCCTTCCACCCGACAGGAATCCACCAGATCATTCATGCGGTTAAAGCAGCGCAGCAGTGTCGATTTACCGCAACCACTGGGACCGATAAATGCGGTGACCTTCTGGCGGGGAATCTGCATATTCACATCGAACAGGGCCTGTTTCTCACCGTAGTAAAGATCCAGGTTTTCGACCGTCAGCGTGATGTCTTCGTCATCGATATGCTGCTCGTTACGTGCCCGGCCCAGAGATTCAATATCAATCGCATGGCTCGCAGTGGCTGTTTTGTTGGTATCCATAATTTTTACCGTCATGGCGTGGCCAATTACATTTCCAGAGATTTGTATTTTTCGCGCAGGTGGTTGCGCAGTGCAACCGCACTGAGGTTAAGCAGCGCAATAATCACCACTAACAGCAGCGCTGTGGCATATACCAGCGGGCGCGCCGCCTCAACATTGGGGCTTTGAAAACCCACATCATAAATGTGAAAGCCCAGATGCATGAACTTTTGATCAAGGTGGAAGTATGGGAAGTTGCCGTCCACCGGCAGCGACGGCGCCAGTTTAACGACCCCGACCAGCATCAGCGGAGCGACCTCACCCGCAGCCCGAGCGACCGCCAAAATCAATCCGGTCATCATCGCAGGGCTGGTCATGGGCAATACGACCCGCCACAGCGTTTCCGCCTTGGTTGCGCCCAGCGCCAGACTGCCTTCGCGCAAATTGCGCGGGATGCGTGCCAAGCCTTCTTCCGTGGCAACAATCACCACAGGCAGTGTCAGCAATGCCAATGTTACCGAGGCCCACAACAAGCCCGGTGTACCGAAGGTCGGCGACGGCAGCGCCTCGGGAAACAGGGCCTGATCAATCTCCGCCCCGACAAAATAGATAAAGAAGCCGAGACCGAACACCCCGTAGACAATGGACGGCACGCCGGCCAGGTTGTTAACGGCAATGCGAACGATACGGGTCATCAAGCCCTGCTTCGCATACTCACGCAGGTAAACCGCAGCAATCACCCCAAAAGGCGTCACCATAATCGACATAATCAACACCATAATGACCGTGCCGAAAATGGCCGGAAAAATCCCGCCTTCGGTATTTGCTTCGCGGGGCTCCTCACTGAGAAACTCCCCGAACTTGGCGAAGTAGAACCCAACTTTATCCAGTGACGACATGGCATTGGGGCGATACGCCTGCACCACCGTCGATACGCGCTGCTCCCGACTTTGGCCCTGCGCGGTTTCCATCACAAAACTGTCGCGGTTCCACTGTGCATACAGCCCGTTCAGCTCTTTCTGCAATACCTTGTACTCGGCATCGAGCTCAGCGCGTTCGCTATCAATCTCAAGCTGGCGCTGCGCACGTTTGGCATCCGGCAGTTCTTCATCCAGTGCCAGACCACGCTCACGCAGGCGAAGCTTTTCCAGCCGGTAGTTCACTGCACCGATGGCCTTTTTCTCAATCCGTTCAATATCGTCATGGATCGCTTCAGCCCGCTCTATTCGCTGCTGAAAATCTGCCCATAAAGCGGCGTCATCGCTATATTCCTGACGCTGACCCGCTTCTTTAACCCCCCTCAAAAAGCCGTAGAAGTTCCCCCATTCACGGCGCTCCAGCACCACAGCATCCTCGGGAAATTCGGAATTTTTCAGGTAACGACTGAGCACCCAGCGAAAATCGGCGCCGCTGACATCGCGGTTACCGACCTTGACCAGCTCTCGCTGAATAAAAGAGTCCTCAGTATCCAGCACAAAACCCGCACTGGTCAGTTGTTCAATGGCGACTTCTTCGCTCTCTACCCTTTCCGCCATCACAATGGCCGATGAGCGTTCGGGAAGATCATAGCTGGCGACGAATACATCGGCAGGCCAGAAGTGGCTGAAGCCTCTCACTGCCAACAAAATCAGCAGCCCAATGACCGCCAGCGTGCTGACCGTCACAGCGGCAGCGTTGGCCCAGATCAGCGGTTCACCACCTTTGAACCAAGCCTTGATTCCCTGTTGTTGTTTACCTTGCAATTGCATCTTTTATCCCGCCCGATCAGAGGTTGCCATAGCGCTGTCTGAGGCGCTGCCTGACCGTTTCGGCCACGGTGTTAACGACAAAGGTGAACATAAACAGCACGAATGCCGCGAGGAAGAGCACTCGATAGTGACTGCTGTCGACTTCCGTTTCACCTATTTCCACGGCGATATTCGCCGCCAATGTCCGCATACCCTCGAAGATATTGGCGTCCATAATCGGAGTATTCCCCGTTGCCATCAGTACAATCATGGTTTCGCCAACCGCGCGGCCCATGCCAATCATCAGCGCGGAGAAAATACCGGGGCTCGCGGTGGGCATCACGACCCCCACCAGGCTTTGCCAAGGTGTGGCGCCGAGAGCCAGTGATCCATAACTGAGGTGTTTGGGAACAGAGAAAATAGCGTCTTCAGCGATAGAGAAGATGGTTGGAATCACCGCAAACCCCATCGCCACCCCAACCACCAGCGCATTGCGCTGATCGAAGGCAATACCAAGATCATTGGTCAGCCAGGCGCGCATATCACCGCTGAAGAAGGCACGTTCCATCGGTGCGCTCAGTTCGACACAACCCATCACTACCGCGATGACCACCGGCACCAGCAGCACCGGGTGCCAGCCGTCGGGCACGCGATTCCGCCAATCCGCCGGGATGCGTGACCAGCACCACGCGAACGCCAAAATCGCGACCGGCATGGCAATAAACACCGAGAACACCGCCGGGAGGTTGCGTTCAATGAACGGCGCCAGCCAAAGCCCGGCGAGGAACCCGAGGATAACGGTGGGCAAGGCCTCCATGAGTTCGATGATCGGCTTCACCTTGCGGCGCAGCGCCGGTGCCATGAAATAGGCCGTGTAGATAGCCCCGCAAATCGCCAGTGGCGCGGCAATCAGCATGGCGTAAAAGGCGGCTTTCAGGGTACCAAACGCCAACGGAGCAAAACTGTACTTCGGCTCGAAATCATTGTCTGCCGCCGAGGACTGCCACACGTAGTCGGGCTCTGGATAGCTTTCGTACCAAACCTTGCTCCACAACACGGACCAGGAAACTTCAGGGTGCTCGTTGTGCACAGCATACCGCTGGATAGTGCCCTGCCCGGATTCGACCAGCAGCGCATCTGCCCGAGGCGCGATAGCCAGGCCGGATACCTGTTTTGCGTCCAGGTCCTGACTCAGAAGCCGACGCTCGGATGTACTGTGGTATATGTCGAGGTGGCCGTCCCGACTGACACTGAGAAAGCCTTTCCGGCGATGTTCGGTAACCAGCTCGCTCGGCGTACTTTCCGCGTCAAAGCGACGGACGAACTGCAATCGATAACCGGTGTCGCGGCTGGCATCACGCACAACAAACCACTGACTGATCTCGCCCTTATCCGTGGCCGTCAACAGCGAGATCCCGCCCAGCAAGAACCGGGCATCAGTCAGACTGCCACCCTCTGTGAGACGTCCGCGATCGGTAATCTTCAGGCTGCGCATATCAATCAGCCGGTAATCGCCCTGCTGACTCAAAACATACAACCAATGCTGGCGCGGGCCGATCAACAGGTAGTCTGCGGGGACGTCCAGCGTCGGCAGTTTAAGAATCTCTTCTTCCAGCGTGACCTCCTCGGTAAGGAAGTCTTCTTCTTTGGTCCAGCGCCGCCCAACCAAGTGTCCATCGCTCACGCCAACAATCAGCAGCGCATCTTCACTGTCTCTAAGCGCCAGTTTGTCCAGCGCCGCCTCGGCAACCGCTACCCCGTCGTTACCGTAAGGGTAGCGCAGCAGCGGTGTAATCACGCGCTTGTCGCCGGGATAACTTACACGATAGTCGTGTTTAACAATCAGTACTCGACCGTCGTCCTGCCCCAGGGCAATGACGCGACTGTCTTCCGACTCCAACGCGAAGCTGCGAATCGCCGAGGATAAAGGCAACTGCTCGCGCAGGACTTCGTCCCCATTCTGAGCATTGAAAAACAGGGCATCACCCTGACTGCCCAGGCGGAAGCCGATTTCCGTCTGCTCTTCGATCGCATGGTAAAGGGGGGCTTCGGTAACCGGCAGGGTAAACTGCTCTTCCAGCTCGATATCTGCCGATGTAAACAGAGGCAGAATTTCGTAGAGAAGATAGAAGAAGATCAACAGAATAGATAACAGCACACCGATACCACCAGCGGTGATCGTTGCGGTGGTCATCTTATCCTTAATATGCCGCCACCGGCGCTGCGCCGACGCAGCTGCCCGCACCTCGGATTGCTTCATACGTTTAAAACTCTGCTTCTGTGAATACGTGAAATGCTACAGCCACCGCATGTCGTCAGCGTGACAGCAATGCGAGGACACTGCTCACAGCCATCCCCGCATCAGTTGAGTCCGAGTTACATATCCAGCTTCTTGAGGATACGCTCTACGACACTCGCGGGCAGCGGCACATAACCATCTTTCACCACCACTTCCTGGCCCTGTTTAGACAGCACCATTTTCAGGAACTCGCGCTCAAGCGGAGCCAATGGCTTGTTCGGCGCCTTGTTCACATAGACGTAGAGGAAGCGCGAAAGCGGATAACTGCCATTGATCGCGTTTTCCGGGTTGGCGGCTACTGCGGCACTTTTGTCGCTCTTGGCAATGGGCACAGCACGCACACTGGAAGTGGTGTAACCGATACCGCTGTAGCCAATACCGTTAACCGATGTGGATACTGACTGAACAACAGAAGCCGATCCTGGCTGCTCGTTCACACCGTTTTTGAAATCCCCTTTACACAGCGCTTCACCCTTGAAGTAGCCGTAAGTACCAGATACCGAGTTCCGGCCAAACATTTGAATATCGCGCCCTTCCCAGGCGCCAGTCATACCCAGTTGCCCCCAGCGGCGAACATCATCCGGGTAGCCACATTTGCGGGTGCTGGAGAAGATCGCATCCACCTCGGCCAGCGTCATACCATCGATGGGGTTGTCTTTGTGGACAAAGATAGCCAGGGCGTCAATGGCCACCGGGACGGCCGTCGGCTTGTAGCCGAAACGCGCTTCAAAGGCTTCTATTTCCTTGTCCTTCATTTTGCGGCTCATTGGCCCCATATTGGACGTGCCTTCTGTCAGCGCCGGCGGCGCAGTGGAAGACCCCGCAGCCTGAATCTGAATATTGACGTTGGGATAGTTGCGCTTGAAATCCTCGCCCCACAGCGTCATCAGGTTTGCGAGCGTATCCGAGCCAACGCTGGACAGGTTTCCGGAAACGCCGGATGCTTTTTCATAGGTGGGCAGGCCCGCATCCACATCGGTCGCGGCACTGGCCAGTGAAGAAGAAAGGCCAATTACTGCAGCAATCAGGCAATTTTTGAGTTTCACCGTCGTCTCCCAAGTCATGCAAAAGGTCGTAGATTTAACACGGCCGTCATTTTATCGACGAAATATGACTAAATTGTTACAGGCAGCGTAGCTTTTATTACAGCGTTGTCACGCTGCAGATTCAGCCTTCGTTGCCAAGGATTTGGGGAACAGACAACTGAAGGTACTGCCGTTTCCGGGGTGACTGCGCACCCTCAGCTCGCCGCGATGTCGAAGCAGTACATGTTTGACAATTGCCAAGCCCAGCCCGGTGCCGCCGGTATCCAGCGAGCGACTCTGATCCACGCGATAAAAGCGCTCGGTCAAGCGGGGAATATATTGCGGTTCAATGCCAATACCGCTGTCCTGGACTTCCAGCACCGCATGACTGTCGGTCTGGTACCAGCGCAGCACAATGCGGTCACCTTCAGTGGTGTAACGGGCAGCGTTGACGGCCAGGTTAGACAATGCACTGCGTATTTCCGTCGCCTGCCCTTTCAGTACGATACTGTCGTCGCATTCTATTTCGATGCTGCGATCACCCTTCGCCGCCGCCAGCGCCTCTTCTCGGACCATTTCCAGCAGAGGTCGCAAGACAATACGATCCTGTTCTTTGGGCTTGGGCACCGACTCCAGTCGCGACAGCAGCATCAGGTCCTGAATCAGGTGATGCATTCTGCGAGACTGCTTCAGCATTTGTTCAATAGCACGATCCCAGCGCGGATTTTCGCCGCCGTGTTCCGCGAAGGTTTCGAGGTAGCCATTGATAACCGTCAGAGGGGTGCGCAATTCGTGGGATACGTTCGCCACGAAATCCTTGCGCATTTTTTCAAGGCGATAAGTCCGGGTGATATCCCGGGCAAACAGCAGGCGATTACGCTCGGCAAAGAAGCTGATACTGATACTCAGCTGAATGTCTGCATTCACCGGGGAGGCCATTTCCAGCGGTGCCCCGTATTTTTCGGCCTCGTAATAGCCGACAAATGATGGCGCACGAATCAGGTTGAGCAGCTGGAGGCCGGTATCGTCCTCTCGCCGCAGCCCCAACAACTCCGATGCCGCATCGTTACACCATTCGATATTGCCCTGATGATCGAGCATCACCACCGCGTCAGACATGGACGCGAACGACGCTCGCAGATAATCAATCATGGCCTGCAAGCGATCGTGATCCCCCGTCGCCTGCTTCTGCATATCATAAATGGTATCGAAAATTTGACCCCACATGCCTATCGCCTCTGGCGGCTCCGTCCCGGAGCCTCGGTATAGCCAGTCGCTCAAACGTTGAAGCTGCCAAAGCAGCCAGGTGCAGATTCCCGCGGCCACCACAAACACCGGCCAGGCACCCAGTTCGAACGCTGTCGACAGAACCGCAGCAGCTGCCAGCGGCAGCATGACTCTGACCAGTTCCGTCTTCCAATCGTAATACCGCATGAACCGGCGCTATGCGCTGACTCCTGTTGCTGAAAAGCGGTAACCGGTGCCTCTTACGGTCTGGATAAGCTGACCAAAATCGCGGCTGTCTGTGAGAAGTGCCTTGCGCAGTCGACGGATATGCACATCCACCGTGCGCTCTTCGACATAGACATTGGTGCCCCACACCTGATCAAGAAGCTGTCCACGGCTGTAGGCACGCTCCTGGTGGGTCATGAAGAATTTGAGAAGTTTGAACTCTGTCGGCCCCATATCGAGAGGCACGTTATCGGCAAAAACGCGGTGACTGGCGGGATCGAGGCGCAGGCCATCCACATCGATACTCTCTTCCTGGTCGGGCGTGCTCACCCGGCGCAATACCGCCTTGATGCGGGCCAGCAGTTCGCGAGAGGAAAAAGGCTTGGTGATGTAATCGTCAGCGCCAACGTCCAGCCCCTGCACGCGGTTGTCTTCATCGTCTTTGGCGGTGAGCATGATAACCAGCATATCGCGAGTCAATTCCTCACGCCGCAGGCGCCGCAGCAACTCGATACCGCTGGTGACCGGCATCATCCAGTCGAGCAGCACCAGGTCTGGTCGCTGATCAACAATAATGCCGTGAGCTTCCTGGGCATTGGCTGCCTCCAGGCAATCGTAGCCCGCAAGTTCCAAGCCTACGCGAATCATTTCGCGAATGGCTGCCTCGTCATCGACGATGAGGATGGTCTTGGTTGTCGTCATGCTTGTCCCTTTAACGCCGCCTAAGTACTTGAGCCTGCATTTAAACGGTCTTTAATGACAATTTTATGACAAGTCAGTCTAGTCGAATACGACGGTTTTATTGCCGTGAACCAGTACCCGGTCTTCCAAGTGGTTACGTAAGGCTCTGGCAAGCACTGACTTTTCCACATCTTTGCCGAGCCGAACCAAATCATCTTTGCTGTGGCGATGTGACACTCGGATGACATCCTGCTCAATAATTGGCCCTTCATCCAGCTGTTCTGTCACATAGTGACTGGTCGCGCCAATCAGCTTCACACCACGGTCATACGCCTTTTGGTAGGGGTTGGCGCCAACAAACGACGGTAAAAAGCTGTGGTGAATATTAATCATTCGACCGGCGTAGGCTCGACAGAATTCCGGGGGGATAATCTGCATATAGCGAGCAAGGACGATACAGTCCGCTTCGTAAGCCGCTGCGAGCGACTGGACTTTCTCATGGGCAGGCGCCTTGTTATTCGGGTCGACTTGCACGTGTTCGAAGGGAATGCCGTGCCACTCCACCATACTGCGTAGGTTTTCGTGATTGGAGATAACACAGGGAATGTCGCAATACAGTTCACCACTGTGCCAGCGGTGCAACAGATCAGCAATGCAGTGGGAGGCGTGGCTGGCCATAATCACCACGCGACGGCGGCGTGCCGAATCCACCAGTTCCCACTCCATCCCGTATTCTTCGGCAATGGGACGGAACGCTTCCCTCACCGCATCGGCTTTCATGCCCAGCGACTCGGCGGTAATTTCATTGCGCATGAAGAACCAATTGCTGTCGGCATCAGAATGGTAATTGGCCTCGGTCAGCCAGCCCCCCTGTTCTGCCACAAACTGGCTGACACGGGCAACAATCCCGACGCGATCGGGACAACTGGTGATAAGGCGGTAAGTGTGCTGCATGGTAATTCTGTAAACCTTACTAAATCAGACTTTATTCAATATTCCGCGCACGGCCTGAGGCAGATCTGCGGGCAGCACCACGGTTTTGGCGTTGCCAGATGCCGACAGCTCTTTGAGCGCCTCGGTGTACTTTTCGCCCAGCAGATAAAGCACTGGCAGCTCATCGCCCTTCACGGCGTTGGAGACCAGTTCGATCGCCGTCCCGCTGGCTTTGGCCAGTACGACTTCGGCCTGGGCATCGCGGCGAGACGCCTCAAGACGCCCTTCTGCTTCGAGGATCGCAGCCTGCTTCTCGCCTTCCGCCTTGGTCACAGCCGCCCGCCGTTGACGCTCGGCAGCGGCCTGCTCTTCCATCGCGCGCTGCATCGTCGGAGAGGGGTTAATGTCCTGAATTTCAACCGTCTTCAGGGTAATTCCCCAGTCGGCAATATCATCGGAGATCGCCGCTTTTAGCTTGGCTTTAATCTGATCGCGGGACGACAGTGCCGAGTCCAGCGACATCTCACCGACAATCGAGCGCAACGCCGTCTGAACGAGATTCTGGATGGCGATGTTGTAATCCTCAACGCCGTATACCGCTTTCTCTGGCGATACGATGTTGATGTAGGCGACAGCGTTAGCAATGATCACCGCATTATCTTCGGTGATCACTTCCTGTGAAGGGATATCGAGCACGATATCCTTGGTCGTGATTTTGTAAGCGACCTGGTCAACGTAGGGAATAATGAAGTTCAACCCGGGATTCAGGGTGCCGTGGTATTTTCCCAGACGCTGCACGATGTGCTTATAGCCTTGAGGGACCGTCTTAACGCCCATCCCCAGCGTTACGATTACCAGAACCAGCAACGCGCCGGTAACAGCCAAACCATCCATTGTTATCTCTCCTGAAGTAGTGGGATTCGCCGAGTTGGCGGAGCGAATCAGTCCGCGGCGCCGAAACGCGCATCCAGTGGGCGGACGATCAGAGAGTTCCCTGACACATCTTCCACAACAACGCGGTCACCCACGGCAACCGGCTCGCGACAAATGTACATCCACTCATCGTTTCCCAATACCGGGATACTGAAACGCACAGCGCCTTCGCCATGGGAACCGGCACGAATCACCATGCCTTCCTGACCGACGACCTGCTCTCTGGACATACCCGAGAGGCTGCGGTTTTTCATGCGTGGATGAACAAATTTGAACCAGAGGAAAAGGTCAAACGCCGACAGGCAGGCCCAGATCAGCAACTGAATACTGAAGTCCAGAGGCACAACCGCCGTAATGAGGCCGACGGCGATCGCACTGGCGCCAAACCACAGCATCACGAAACTCGGTACAACGGCCTCGCTGGCAACCAGCAGCAGACCGAACACCATCCAGTGCCAGTATTGAATTGTGTTATTGAACCACTCCATCCCTGCCCCTTTTGCCTTGTCACGAACGCAGGCACTATTTAGCCACGATCAGCACCAATAGCAAGCACACAGCGGTAAAATTGCGCGGAAACTCATTGGTCACAGCCAGCAGAAAGGCGCAAATTCCGGTACAATGCGCTCCTTATCGGAGAGTAGCCAAACCATGTCTGTACCACCGGCCATATTCAGCCATCGCCCCTATTGGGCCGAGTGCTTCGGCACAGCCCCGTTCCTGCCGACGAGCCGGGAAGAAATGGATGCGTTGGGCTGGGACAGCTGCGACATTATTATTGTCACCGGCGACGCCTACGTCGACCATCCCAGTTTTGGCATGGCAGTCATCGGCCGCACCCTCGAAGCGCAGGGCTTTCGCGTTGGCATCATTTCCCAGCCCGACTGGCAGTCGGCCGAGGCGTTCAAAATACTGGGGCGCCCGAACCTGTTCTTCGGTGTAGCCGCCGGGAACATGGACTCGATGATCAATCGCTACACCGCAGATCGCCGCCTGCGTC
The DNA here is from genome assembly GCF_984394615.1 of Spongiibacter sp. Classification (NCBI taxonomy): domain Bacteria; kingdom Pseudomonadati; phylum Pseudomonadota; class Gammaproteobacteria; order Cellvibrionales; family Spongiibacteraceae; genus Spongiibacter; species Spongiibacter sp. The sequence continues at coordinate 11,725 of NZ_CFHTQA010000062.1, forward strand.
ATGACGACGCCTACTCGCCCGATAATGTCGGTGGCAAACGGCCTGACCGAGCGGTGATTGTCTACTCTCAGCGCTGCCGTGAAGCGTTTAAAGACTGTCCGATTATTATTGGCTCCATTGAGGCCAGCCTCCGGCGTATCGCACACTACGACTACTGGAGCGACAAAGTTCGTCGTTCCATTCTGATGGACGCCCGCGCCGACTTATTGCTGTACGGCAACGCTGAACGAGCCATTATCGACCTGGCCCACCGCCTTTCCCGCGGTGAATCGGTGCAGGAAATTCGTGACCTCCGAGGTACGGCCTATATTTCTGATGGCGTCCCTCAAGGCTGGCAAGTCGTCGATTCCAGCAGCGTAGATCAACCGGGCAAAGTCGATCCGATCACCAGCCCCTACATAGACACCAGCGCCGACCCAGCCTGTAAAACCGAGCAGCAGAATGCCAAACAGGCTGACGCAGAAGCGGTGCAGACCGTTACCCTGATCGATCCGCGCAGCGCCCGGCAGGAACGCGATACTGAACACACCGTCATCCGCTTACCGGATTACGAGACCGTAAAAAAAGACCCCGTCAGCTATGCCCACGCCGCTCGCGTACTGCATCTGGAAACCAATCCGGGCAACGCCAGGGCACTGGTGCAACGACACGGCGACAAGGACATCTGGCTGAACCCACCGCCGATTCCGCTTACCACGGAAGAGCTGGACTGGGTGTTCGAGCTCCCCTACCAGCGGCGCCCTCATCCGAAGTATGGCGATGCTCGCATCCCCGCCTACGAGATGATCCGGAACTCCGTCAACATCATGCGGGGTTGTTTTGGCGGTTGCAGTTTCTGCTCAATCACCGAGCATGAAGGGCGAATCATTCAGAGTCGCTCTCAGGAATCCATCGTCAAAGAAGTCGAAAAAATCCGTGACAAAACCCCCGGTTTTACTGGCGTCATTTCCGATTTGGGCGGCCCCACCGCCAATATGTGGCAACTCACCTGCAAGAGTGAAGCGATAGAAAAACGCTGCCGTCGCCTGTCTTGCGTATTCCCCGGCATCTGCAAAAACCTGAATACCGATCAAACGCCATTGATATCTCTGTACCGGGAAGTCCGCTCATTGGAAGGCGTTAAAAAGGTGTTGATCGCATCAGGCTTGCGCTACGACCTTGCGGTGGAAACCCCTGAATACGTCAAAGAGCTGGTCACTCATCACGTGGGTGGCTATCTTAAAATCGCCCCGGAACATTCCGAAGACAGCCCGCTAAGTAAAATGATGAAGCCAGGCATGGGCAGTTACGATCGCTTCAAAGCGATGTTCGACAAATTCTCAAAGCAAGCCGGTAAAGAGCAGTACCTGATTCCCTACTTTATTGCCGCTCACCCCGGCACGCGCGACGAAGATATGATGAACCTCGCGCTATGGCTAAAACGCAATGGCTTTCGGGCTGATCAGGTACAGGCCTTCTACCCCTCACCGATGGCCAATGCCACGGCGATGTATTACTCCGGCAAAAACCCACTGCGCAAAGTCAGCCGTCGAAGCGAAGATGTCTTCAGCGCGAAAGGGCTTAAACAGCGTCGCCTGCATAAAGCCTACCTGCGTTATCACGACCCCGATGGTTGGCCAGCGCTGCGTGAATCGCTTCTCAAAATGGGACGCCGGGATTTAATCGGCTACGGCAAGAAGCATCTTGTTCCACCCAAGCAACCGGCTAACTGGCAGCCCAAGAGCGGCAGGAAAGGCAAAATCCTCACCCAACATACGGGTTTGCCTCCGCGAAAACGGCAATAAAAAATTCATTTTATCCCTTGCAAAAGGCTTTCTATACCGCTTCAAGCTGTGTATATAATGAGCTTGCTGGCTATAGATGCAGCTTGGTTTTATGTAAAAGCACCACGAAGTCGTTTTAAGTACCTCGTTCTGTTTCATAACTACCCTGCCTATCTCAGCTCAAGCCATCCAAGGCAAACTTACAAAACGAGGTTTTAAACATGTCCAGAAGCACTGGTAAAGTAAAATGGTTCAACGAAACCAAAGGTTTTGGCTTCATTGAGCAAGACTCTGGCCCAGATGTGTTTGTACACTTTAGCGCCATCAATGGTTCAGGCTTCAAAACCCTGGCCGAAGGTCAAGCTGTAGAGTTTGACGTGCAGAGCGGCCAGAAAGGCCCGCAAGCTGCCAACGTAACCGTTATCTAAAACGGCTGAGCAGGCAGCCGGTTGCTGCCTGCTTTCTTCCCCTCCTCAAAAGTATCACTCCGCAAAACCAACACTCCCCGTTGGCGCCAACTTCCTTTTAGTAGTTTAATTCTGAACTGATATCGCATCGGCACGCACAGCGCTGCATAACCTTTCTGGGAATGTTATGAAAAAAACCATCATCGCCACCCTTTTTCTCTCCACATTCAGCTTGGCGTCGCATGCCGGAAACTTTCGCTACGCGATCGACTACAGCAAAGCGATTGA
>NZ_CFHTQA010000063.1:0-13287 GCF_984394615.1 Spongiibacter sp.
ATGAGGTGATGCTATCACCTCTAATTAGGTGGCCAAATTCACTATGCCACTACAAGAAAAGATCCTGAGTATATAGAACTCAAACACAAGATCGCTACCTGGAGAGCACAAGGGAAAGGCGTCGTCATGGAAGGCATCGAAAACATAGGCCACCTAAAAGCGGCTAAGGCACTAAATACCAGCCATGCGCAAGGCTACCACTACTCCGAGGCATTGCCTTTTTTAGACGCGGTTCAGTGGACCAGAGACCTCAAGACGGAACAGGCGAAGAGCATAGAGGCCCAACAAAGCAGAGCCTGACACCGACACCCACCTTCTTAACATCACTCAATGACACCAGAGGACACTTAAGTGTTAACACCGTTAGCAAAACAGAAACTTAAGTTTTTTCTATTAGCCATATTAGTTTGCACAGCAGCGATTACCTTGCTACCTACGCCGCTCTCCAGCAGAAGCACCAACATAGATGCCAGCACGAGCGGCATAGAACCTAGGCAAGATAACGGCCTCACACAAAAAGCTTCTGCCCGGTTAACCGTAGAAGTCGCAAACGGCGTGGATTTCTTATCAAAAACTGAACTACGCCTCGGTAGCCGACTACAAAAATTTCGTGTCGCAGTCGCCTCAAAAAACCTTTCAAGAACTAAGTTCTGTTACTACACCACGTGGAATGATCACACCGCCAACGGAAACCGCTCACCGCTGAAAGGAGAGCTTACTTCTGACAGATCGGGAATTATTAAAATCGACGAAACCAACCCCGATTTAGAAAAATACTCAAACGCAGCAATAACAGTCACAACAGCAACTGATGGGGTATGCCCATGAAAATAGCCACGGCTATAGCCAGTGTTCTGCTGTGCGCGATATTGCTGAATATAAAACTTCTGCCAGAAAGGGTGAAGTTCACACCTAATCGAAGCATTAACTATAACGGGCTGTTGCTAGATTTAGCCCACGAAACAGAGTCCAAGCCCTCTGGAGAGAAATTCCTTCACATTGTCATAGAGCCAAAGACAAACGAGAAAGTTAAGTTTCTTCTACGAGTTACATGGCTGCATCAAAACGGCGTTGTTTTCTCCATAGATAACGGATGGCTCGAACAGGACATACAAAAAGACGAGATACGGGCTTTTGCATTCCCCTACCCCATGCTAGCCAGCGACTACATGTTGAGCGTGATAGAAATATGAGACCAAACTATATCATCGCAACTCTATTTATAGCGTCTGTTACAAATGCAGCCCCGCCCCCCAGCCAGTTATACAAAGAGCTAGAGGCTAGATACCTTCAACTCCAGAACACATCAAAGGTGATCCGCAAAAAAATAGACTACTGTAGCCACTGGCTCCCTCCCGGCGACGAAGCATCAAAAGCAAGCATCTCCAGGCTAGAATTGCTGGAACAAGCCGTCGCCAACACAATGGACAAAATAGAGCAGTGCTACAACAGCACGAGATGGATAGCAAAGTCGCTATCAGATCTAGCCAAAAACAGACCACCACCCGAAATAGCGGGCGATCGACTTCATCTATATGGTGCAAGTGAACAAAAAGTTAGAGAAATATGTTACGAAAGCCCAGCAGATACCGCCTACTACCTAACCAAGCTAGAGACATGGCTTACCACCATGCAATCCATTTGTCGAACTCGATAGACCACATCGTAACCACTTTAGGGCTTAGGATCTGCGTTTTGGGCCCTAGCTCTTGTAGGGAGCGATTGCTATCCGCCATACACGTAACAAGGGGCTCAAGCCGACAGTACTACGCTGCGCTCCGTACCGGCGGCTTAGCCCAGGCGTTATCAGTCCGTGTGCCCGATGCGTTTATCGAGGGGATTGCGGCGATGGGGCGCGAGTATCTGAGCTTTGGTCCGGCTCACCACAGGGGTGAGCAATGGGATTTGGTTTATCTGCAGTTTTCATTTGGCGATCAGCTTGTGGAGGTTGGCAGTGACAGGAACTGCCGAATCAGGGAAGCGAGTTCCGGCGAATGGCATAGCAAGGTGCTGAATTTTACGCGCTATCAAACCCTTCCTGTTTACGGTCGCAGGGTGAGGATCATGGATAAGGCGGATCTGATCGCCTACAAGCGGATACTGGGGCGCGAGGTCGACCGGGAGGATATTCGGCAGTTAGGCGGGGTCTGAGCGGTTCTCAACCCCTGCCGTCCCCTGTTTCGTTGTTGATCGGGGTAAATACCACGGCGTAGCCGCGTCCGTTGATGCTGGCAATGCGCGTCAGGTCGCAGGCAACGGCAAAGGATTTTTCCTGCCCCTGGTAGATGAGTTTGATCTGGCCATAGCAGGTGGCCGGTGCGCTGTCCTCGTCGGGCAGTACCAGCCCGCGCTGAAGGAGGTCGGCGAGGCTGCCGATGTCGTTTTCCGCCAGTAGCAAGTGAGCATGCCGGTTGAGCTGGATGATGTCGCCGTGGGTGGTGGCTTTCAGAAAGGGGACAGGGATGTTGATGCTCGGGTCGATAAAGCGGTCCTGACTTTTGAGCTGGGTAAAGCCTTCAAAGCATTCGTTGATCATCAAGTCGTGCTGGCTGCCCCGATCTTTGCGGTAACTCATTACACAGAAGGCATGCTTGGGATTGCCGTTGGGGTAGAAGGTCCACGAGGTGTTGACTTCCCGCTCACCGCTGTCGAAGCGCAAGCGCATGCTTTGCAGGCGAATACGCACATCATTGCTCATATCTTCAAAGTCGCGGGCTTGCAGCTCCGTCAGTGAGGAGACTTCCCAGAAGGCCAATGCGGCATTGTTGGCCCAACTGATGGTTCTGTCGTCAAAATCCCAGACCCAGACCGGGTTGTGTTTCTGTGCGAGAAACAGGCGCTCGTCGTGGGTAAAGTATTCGGACTTGAAGCTGGGCAGCGCATCGTGTGGGGCCGCGCCGAGAAAGCGGTTGCTCTGATACCAGTCCAGCAGTTGGCTGCGGTCGATGCCGCGACTGTACAGGTAGCCCTGTGCGCGCTGCGCGCCGAGATTCACCATCATATTCTGCATGTGCAGCGATTCGATTCCTTCCACAACGCAGTCCCAGCCGAGATTGTGGGCGAGGTGGATAATGGAGGAAACGCCGGCGAGGCTTACGCGATCATCGAGGGCGTGGCTGACAATGCTGTGGTCGATTTTAACTTCGCTGAACACGTTGAGCTTGGCGCGGTCCAGCGTGGAGAACCCTGTCCAGAAGTCGTCGATGCTGAGTTTGATCCCCATTCTGAACAGCTCGGTGAGATTGGCTTTGGGCACCATGTCGTCGATGCTGGCGGATTCTGTCACTTCAAAGGTCAGGCCCAGACTGAGGCAGGCTGATTTCTCCAACGCGATGGCGACATCGCGGGCGAAGTGGCTGTCTTCCAGATCCTGTGGCGAGATATTAATGGAGAGCTGGCCGGTAAAGCCGTGCTGGTATAGCTGGTCGCGGGCGTCGAGTGTTTGCGCTAGCACGAGCCGTGTCAGCAGATAGGTCTGCCCGGATTCTTCCAGCATGGGAATAAATCGGGCGGGAGAAATGTTGCCGTATTCAGGACTATGCCAGCGCGCGAGCGCCTCAAATCCGGTGACTTCCCCTGTGCTTAAATGGATTTGTGGCTCGAAAATGGTGTAGAACTCGCCGCGCTGTATGCCTTCAACTGGATCGATTTTTATTAGGCTCAAGGTGGTGACTCAACATACACGCCAATACCGGGTCAGTATTGGCGGCTGCGGCGATGGCGAGAATGCGGTCTAGTACCTAGCGCCGTTGGGATAAGTCACAGTGCGGCGGTAATGCGGCCTACAGCGGCGTGAAGGTGACGGGCAGGCCATCGGCGGGGAAGATCAGCGGCACCCAGCTCCTCGGCATTTCGTAGCCTGCTTTGACGCTGATGTTGTAGCGCGTGAGCAGGTGGAACAGGAAGAGCTTGGTTTGTACTTCGGCAAAATTGAGGCCGAGGCATTTGTGCGCGCCACCGCCAAAGGGAATCCACTGGAAGAAGTGCTTTTTGTCTTCGGCGCGGGCCTTGGAGAAACGCTCGGGATCAAACTGTGTGGGGTTGCTCCAGTATTCCTCCATGTAGTGGGTGAACAACGGCGACAGGCCAACCGAGGTGTTTTTGGGGATGTGGTAGCCGAACAGCTCCATGTCTTTGACGGTGCGCCGGGGGATGGCCGGAACCGGCGGGGACATGCGCAGTGCTTCCTTGAACACCAGCTTGGTGTCTTCCAGCTTGGAGAGGTCGTCGTAGCTCAGTGATGCTGTGCCCAGACTCTGGTATTCCTCGCGCAGGCGCTGTTGCCACTCGGGGTGTTTCGCCAGCGCATAGACGATGGAGCAGAGCGTGCTGGTGGTGGTGTCGTGGGCGGCGAATAACAGGAAAATAATATGGTCGCGTACCGCACTGTCGGAGAACACATTGCCGTCTTCGTCGGTGGCGTGGCAGATCTGCGAGAAGATGTCCTGCGCTTCGGTTTCGCGCTTGGCGGCAATATGCGTCATGACAAAATCTTCGAGGTGTTTCCGGCCTTTCAGGCCGCGATACCAGAGCGTGCCCGGCACCGGAATTTTGAAGACGGCCATGGAGGCGAGCATGGTGTCGACGAAGGCGGTGTTCACGCTGCTGGCTTCATCGCCCATTTCCACACCCAGAAAGACTTCGGCGGCCACTTCCAGCAGTAGCTGTTTGACGGCGTGCTGAAAGAAGAAGGATTTGTTCTGTGGCCACGCCGTCAGCCCGCGCTCCAGATGCGGGTTCATGGTGTCGAGGTAGCCCTCAATGGCACTTTTCTTAAACGCGCTTTGCAGGATTTTCCGGTCGTAACGGTGGGCGTCGGCGTCTTTGAGCATCAGGCCATCAGGGAACAGGCGGTCGAGCAGCGGGTTCCAGGCGAGGCGGCTGGAGAACTGCCCCTCGCTGTTTTTCAGCACGATTTCATTGGCTTCGGGGCCGAGCAGCATCAGGTTGTGCTGGAGCAGGGTATTGCCGCGAGAGATCAGCCCGAAGCGGCGGTAGCGTTGCTCCACCAGACCGCGATAATCCCGCAGAAAGTGGAAGGTTTGGCCGAACAGCGGCAGACCGCTGTCGCCGGGGATATGGGTCAGATTTTTGTTCGGGCGTCGTGGGTAGTCGCTGTAGTTGATGCTTGGGCTGCTCATGCTTCACCTGCTGTTGGCCGCCGTTAGGGAGCTAGCGGCGATTCCATTCGATTTTTTTGAAAACAGTAGGTCAGTCGCTCAATGCCGTCTAGTCATTGAGCGACGACCGTAGTCAGGTCGCGCCAGCACGCTTGTTCTGAAATTTTTTGTAAGAAAATGTCAATTGTATGTCACGGCGAATCATTGCCGCTTATGTGGCAGGAGAGCGATGCTTGTCGCCGGAATAACCGGGTCGTCATCAAGGGCGGCTGTGATAACAACAAATTATCGGGCGCTTGCAGCCCGGTCACTGATGAGAGACTGACTATGCTTCCGAGAAATTTCACCGAAGAACAGCAGATGTTCCGCGCGGCGTATCGCAAGTTTCTGGAAAAGGAAATTGCACCGAATGTAGAGCGCTGGCGCGAGCAGGGCATTGTGGATCGCGAGGCGTACACCAAGGCGGGTGAGCAGGGTTTTCTGATGATCTGGCCGGACGAGCAGTACGGCGGTATGGGTGACCACGACTTCCGCTTTGAGCAGATCATTATCGAGGAAACGGCGAATGTCTACGCGGGTGACTGGACCAATACCCTGCACAGCCGTTTGGTCGGCCCCTACCTTGACCGGTTTGGCAGCGACGAACAGAAAGCGCGCTTTCTGCCCAAGTGCGTGAGCGGCGAGTGCATTCTGGCCGTTGCGATGACCGAGCCGGATGCCGGGTCGGATCTGGCGGGTATGCGCGCTACCGCAAAAGACATGGGTGACCACTGGCTGCTTAACGGCGCCAAGACGTATATCAGTAACGGCATCAATGCGGATCTGGTGGTCGTCGCGGCGAAAACCGATCCCGAAAATAACCCGCATGCGATGGGGCTGTTCCTGGTTGAACGCGGCATGGAAGGTTTTGAGCGCGGCCGCAATCTGAAAAAAATGGGTATGAAGGCACAGGACACCGCCGAGCTGTTCTTCAACGACGTACAGGTTCCCAAAGAAAACGTGCTGGGCGACCCGACTCTGGGCTTTGTTTACCTGATGCAGGGCTTGGCGGAGGAGCGTCTGATTGGCGCGGTGGGTTTCCTGGCGGCCGCTCAGAAGGCCTTTGAGGTGACCCGTGACTTTGTTATGGAGCGCAAAGTGTTTGGCAAGCCGCTGTCGGCAATGCAGAACACGCAGTTCCAAATGGCCGATCTGCGCACAGAAATCGATGTGGCACAGGCATACGTTGATCAGTGCGTAGCGGTGCATAACGAAGGCAAGCTGACCGCCGAAGATGCGGCCAAGGCGAAACTTTATACCAGTGAGGTGCTGTGCCGAATGGTTGATGAAGGCGTGCAGTTGCACGGCGGTGCCGGGTATATGGATGAGTATCCGATTTCCCGCATGTACACCGATGCGCGCATTACCCGCATTTTTGCCGGGACCTCCGAGGTGATGAAGCTGATCATTGCCCGGGATCTTTTTTCTGACAAGTTCGCGCCGTATATCGACCGGACTTGAGTGGCTGTTACCGAAACCATTAATGATAAATTGAGGAGCACACAATGGATGTAAACGGAAAAGTTGCGCTGGTTACTGGCGGCGCATCAGGGCTGGGGCGCGCAACGGTAGAAATGATTGTTGCCGCTGGCGGCAAGGTGGCGATTCTGGACATGAACGAAGGTCTGGGTAACGCACTGGTTGCCGAGCTGGGCGCAGATAACTGCCTGTTCGCGGCGACCAATGTTGCCGACGAGGCGTCGGTGCAGGCGGCGGTGGATGCCACGCTGGCCAAGTTCGGGGCGATTCACATTTGCTGTAACTTCGCCGGTATTGGCAATGCGATAAAAACCGTCAGCAAAAATGGCGCGTTCCCGCTGGATCAGTTCAAGCGTGTCGTCGACGTTAACCTGATCGGCACCTTTAACGTGCTGCGTCTGGCGGCGGAAGTGATGAGCAAGCAGGACCCGCTGGATGATTTCGGTGGTCGTGGTGTGATCATCAACACGGCCTCTGTGGCGGCGTTCGATGGCCAGATTGGTCAGGCGGCTTACAGCGCCAGTAAAGGTGGCGTGGTCGGCATGACTCTGCCCATTGCCCGCGATCTGGCGAGCTACGGTATTCGTGTTAACACGATTGCGCCCGGCCTGATCGACACCCCGCTGCTGGCGACCCTGCCGGAAGAGGCGCGTCAGTCGCTGGCGGCATCGGTGCTGAATCCCAAGCGTCTCGGCCTGCCCGAAGAAATCGCCAGCCTGGCGATGCACATTATCAGCAACGATTACCTCAATGCCGAAGTCATTCGTATGGATGGCGGCATTCGCATGCAGCCACGCTGAGTTTGCATCCATCGGCTGCGCCTGACATTGTCGTCGGGCGCAGCCAGCAAACGGCGCCCAATGACCTAGCTGCAGGAGGTGTATCTGATAGCCTGACTTCAGGCTCAAAGCTTGCCTCCCATAATAAGAGAGAATGCTATGCACGCGACGTTTTCCCCCGAAGAATTGGCCTTTCGTGACGAGGTCAGAGCCTTCCTTCGAGACAATTTTGACGAGCAACTTGCCGCTCGGATTCACAACCCCAAGACCTTCAAGACCGCGACCATTGAGTGGCAGAAAAAGCGCTACGACAAAGGTTGGGTTGCGCCCGGCTGGCCCGTTGAGCACGGCGGCTGTGGCTGGACGGACACGCAGAAGTATATTTTCGACAGTGCGCTGGCCGAGATCGGCGCGCCGGATGTGCCGCCGTTTGGTCTGAAAATGGTCGGGCCGGTGATTTACACCTTCGGCAACGACGAGCAAAAACAGCGTTTTCTTCCCGACATCCTGACCGGGGACACCTGGTGGTGCCAGGGCTATTCAGAACCCGGCGCGGGCTCGGACCTTGCCGGTTTGCAAACCCGCGCCGAGCGCGATGGTGACGACTACATCATCAACGGCACTAAAATCTGGACCACCTACGCCCAGTACGCTGACTGGATTTTCGCCCTGGTGCGTACCGATAACAGTGGCAAGCCCCAGCAGGGCATCAGCTTTCTGCTGATCGATATGCGAACCGCAGGCATCACCGTGTCGCCGATTATTGCCATTGACGGTGAGCATCACCTCAACGAAGTCAGTTTCGACAATGTGCGGGTGCCGGTGGCCAACCGCATCGGCGAGGAAAATCAGGGCTGGACCTACGCCAAAGCACTGCTCAGCCATGAGCGCACCGCGCTGTCGGGCATTGCCTACTGCAAGCAGGTGCTCAGCAAGGTGCGGCGCTATGCGGCGGAGGAAAATGATGATGGCAGCCGCCTGCTGGATGACCCGGTGTTTCAGGCGCGTATGGCCGATATTGAGATGGAGTTGATGGCGCTGGAGTACACCGAGTTGCGTGTGCTGGCGACCGTGGCGCAGGGCGGCGCGCCGGGCATGGAGTCGTCACTGCTCAAGCTGAAGGGCACCGAGCTGCAACAGGCCGTGCAAAGTCTGCAGTTTGATGTGGCCGGGCTCTACGGCAGCGTGCTGCCCACCGAACATGAGGTGGGACATGCCTTCGGCGACCGCAGTCGTCGGGAGTATATGTATGGCCGCGCCTGCACTATTTACGGCGGCAGTAATGAAGTACAGAAAAACATCATCGCCAAATTCGGCCTAGGACTGTAGGAGCGCGCCATGGATTTTTCATTAAGTGATGAGCAGCAGCTGCTGAAAGACAGTGTCGATAAATACATGCTGGAGCGCTACAGCAGCGAGCAGCGCCGCGGCTACATGAACGCGGAGGCGGGCTTCAGCAAGGCTGTCTGGTCGGACTTTGCCGAGCTGGGCTGGCTGACGGTGCCCTTGCCGGAAGCATTGGGTGGTTACGGTGGCAGTGTGGTGGATACCTCTCTGCTAATGGAAGCATTTGGCCGGGCAGCGGTTGTTGAGCCCTACTTGGGAACCGTACTGCTGGGCGCCCAACTGCTTGCCGGTGGCAACAATGCGACGCTGCAAGCTCGCTACCTTGAAGAGATTTTGTCCGGCCAGTGTCAGGCGGCTTTTGCGTATTTGGAGCGTCGCAGTCGGCATCAGCTAACGGCGATCGACAGCCGGGCCGAACGGCAGGGCGAGGGGTTTGTTCTGAACGGCAGCAAATCTCTGGTACTCAATGGCATGGCCGCCGATGTGATTTTGGTCACCGCGTGGCTGGAGGATGCGCTGGCACTGTTTGCCGTTCCCGCAGACAGCGCCGGGCTCAGCCGCGAGGCCTTCCAGTTGATGGATGGACAGGCGGTGGCTAACCTGCGTTTTGATCAGCTGACGCTGGCGACTGACAGCCTGGTTTGTGAGCCTGCAGACAGCCTTGCGCTGATTCAGCGGGTGATCGACGAGGCGACCATCGCCGTGGCCGCGCAGGGACTCGGCGCGATGGAAACGCTGTTGAAAGCGACCGTGGAGTACAGCAATACCCGCAAGCAGTTCGGTCAGCCTATTGGCAAGTTCCAGGCCCTGCAGCACCGCATGGTGGATATGTATACCGCGACCCAGCAGTGCCGTTCGCTGTTGGTGCGAGCCCTGTGCTCACACAGCGCGGGTGAGCCGCAGGCGGCCATGGATATTGCCGCGCTGAAGAGCATGATCGGCAAACTGGGCCGTGGTGTCGCGGAAGAAGCCGTGCAACTGCACGGGGGGATGGGCGTGACCGAAGAGTTGAGTGTGGGTGATTACCTCAAGCGATTGATGGTCATCGACAGTCTGTTTGGCGACAGCGCCTGGCAGCGCCGGCGGTTTGCCGAGCTGCGCTACGGAGATGCGGCGTAACGCGTCTCCGCCTTGGCTTTACAACAATAATGCACGACAGGAGCCAGTGAATGTTCGAAAGCTATCTTGATTATCTGTCCTTTCAGGTGCGCATGCGGCCCCGGCAGCTATTTGGCAGCGACGGCCTGCAAAGCCTGACTTACGCCGAGGCTTGGCAGCGCGCTGGCCATGTGGCCGCTGCCTTGCAGCGAGAAGGCTTGGGCGCGGGTGATCGTGTGGCGATTCTCTGCAAAAACTCGCTGGATAACCTGCTGGTGTTCTTTGGCTGCGCGCGTGCAGGCATGGTGCCGGTGGGCATTAACTATCGGCTAACGGCTGACGAAGTGGGGTTTATCGCCGAGGATGCCGAGGTGAAGCTGCTGTTCGTGGACGGCGAATTCGCGCCCTTGATCGGCCCCTTTCTGGCGAAGAAACCGCAGGTGTCTGTCTTGGGTGACCTCGATGGCGCCCCCTCACTGTCAGGCTGGCTTGAGGGTGTGGGTGAGCCGGTCGATGTGGCGATCCGCGCTGACGACGTGCTGTTTCAGATGTATACCAGTGGCACGACGGGACTGCCCAAGGGCACCTTGCTGACTCACCACAATGTGATCTGCAACAGCGTGCAGGCGCCGCTGACCACCGGTCGGGCGCCGCGGGCGGGGGATCGCTCTCTGCTGATTGCCCCGACTTTCCATGCGCTGGGGCTGGTTGGCGCGCTGATGGCGATCTACTACGGCAGCTCGCTGATTATTCACCGGGACTTTGACCCGGTGGCGATGGTGGACACCCTGCGCGACGACAATATCAATTACCTGTCGGTGGTACCGGTGATGCTCCAGTTTGCGCTGGCCTGCGTTCCCGACATCGATAGCTACAGCTTCCCGAATCTGAACTGGATGAATTACGGCGCATCGCCTATTTCTGTCGATCTGCTGACGCGTTGCCTTGAGGTTTTTGATTGTGAGTTCTATCAGGGCTACGGTCAGACCGAGGCGACCACAGCATTGACCTTCCTTACGCACGATGACCATATGCGTGCGCTGGAGAGCAAGCCGGAACTGCTGCGCTCCTGCGGGCGGCCGGTGTTTGCTACCGAGTTGCGGATTGTGGATGACCAGGGCAAGACACTGCCCACCGGAGAGATTGGCGAAATTCTGGCGCGTGGCCCTCAGGTGATGAAAGGCTACTGGAAGCGTGAAGAAGCAACGGCCAAGACGGTGGTCGACGGTTGGCTGCATACCGGTGACGCGGGCTACCTGGATGACGAAGGGTATTTGTACATCAAAGACCGCGTGAAAGATCTGGTGATTTCCGGCGGCGAAAATATCTATCCCGCCGAAGTGGAGAACACGCTGATGTCGCATCCGGCCATTGCCGATGCGGCGGTGATTGGTGTGCCGGATGAAACCTGGGGCGAGGTGCCCTTGGCGGTGCTGGTCGCCGGTGATCAGGGCCGGATCTCGCTGGAAGAACTGACGATCCACTGCCGCAAAACGCTGGCTGGCTTCAAGGTGCCCAAGCATCTCGAATACGTCGATATGCTGCCGCGAAATCCCAGTGGCAAAATCCTCAAAAAAGAGCTGCGTGCCAGCATTTTGCCTAAGTACACGGCAGAGAACGCCTGACGGTAAGGAGTCTGGTTGTGAGTAAATTGATTCGCACGGCACTACATCGCCTTTATCTGGCGTTAATCGCCATTCCTTTCAAGCTGATGCCGTCGCTGGCCTATATGACCTTCAGTGGCGCTGGCAGTACGCAGCAACTGTGTCGACATATTGCCCGGCAAGGCTACAGCCGAGTACTGATCGTCAGCGACGGGCCTCTGGTGGCCTTGGGGATTGTGCAGCGTGCCATCGATGCGCTGGAGGCCGAAGGGGTGAACTGCACGGTTTACGATGGCATTTTGCCGGACCCGACGTTTGCCATGGTTGAGGAAGGGCTGGCTATGTGCCGTCAGCACAACTGTGATGCGGTGCTGGCGATTGGCGGCGGCTCGTCAATTGATTGCGCCAAAACGCTGGTGAGTAGCTTCAGCAACGGCGATGATCCGCGCAAGATGGTCGGCTACTTCAAGGTGAAGAAGACGCCATTGCCACTGTTTGCACTGCCGACTACCTCCGGCACCGGCTCCGAGGCAACCATTGCGGCGGTGGTCTCCGATCCGGCGACGCACGAAAAATGTTTTATCGCCGATCCCAAGCTGCTGCCTCTGGCCGTAGCGCTGGATGCCGAGCTGCTGTTGGGGATGCCCAAGCCGATTACCGCCGCGACGGGCATGGATGCGCTGACCCACGCCATCGAGACCTACATCAGCTTGTGGGGCTCAGACAGCAGTAATGCGTACAGCCGCGCTGCGGTATCGATGATTTTTCAGTATCTGCCCCGTGCGTATCAAGATGGAAGCGATGCCGATGCCCGGGAACAAATGGCACTGGCGGCTTACTATGCGGGGATGGCGATCAACAGTGCCAGTGTCGGCAATGTCCACGCGATTGCGCATCAGCTAGGGCGGCATTACAGCACGCCGCACGGTCTGGCGAACGCCTTGGTCATGCCCGCCGTGCTGCGGTTTTCTGCGGCAGCCGCGCAAGCACCTCTGGCAGAACTGGGGCGCCTGATCGCTGCGGCTGCGGTCGGCGACAGCGATGCTCTGGCAGCCGACAAATTCATCGATGCGGTAGAGGCGATGAATCGCCGTCTGGATATTCCCTCTCAGCTCGACAGCCTGCGAGAGGCGGATATTTCCGCGATTGCCGCCGATGCGGTCAAGGAGGGAGCAAGCTATCCTGTACCTGTACTGATGAGCCGCGCCGAATGCCAGGATATTTTGCGGCAACTGCTGCCGGGTGCTGCAACCGCAGAGGCCTTGGCTTGAGCGGGTAACTTTTAACTGTGGTTTGCGAGGGGAAGGATAGTGTCTGAGTCAGAGGTATCGGCATTTATGCATGAGTATTGCCGTGCATTCCGTCCCGGGAATGCGTCGGCCATGCCGCGTTATTTCCACTTCCCGGCCTCGCTGATGGCCAGCGGTTTGCGCTTGTCTATCAATGCCCCGGACGAGCTGGTGCAAATGCTGTCGGTCGGCTTGTCGGATTTGGCAGCGGCGGGATTTTCCCATTCGGAAATTCAGGATATCCATGTACACGAGCTGGCGGATGATATTGCCCTGGTGAGTGCCCGCTACCATCGCCTGAAGGCTGATGGCCGTTTGTTGGAAGAAATCGCTGCGAGCTACACCTTGTATCGCGAGGCGGATAGCGGCTGGGGGATTGTGGCGATTGTTACCCACGATCCCGATAGGGTGATTGCTGCCAGTCGCTGAGTCTGAGCGGAATTAAAAAGGCCCCTTCGCCGGGGCCTTTTTTGTTTGCGGTGTCCCGTCCTGAAATAGGTTTACACCCACGAGGCCTATTTATGGATACCAC
>NZ_CFHTQA010000064.1:0-9921 GCF_984394615.1 Spongiibacter sp.
GCATTCAAGACTCTGTTTACGCGCGGTTTGCTGTCCTGCTGGATATCGAGCCGCGGGTGTATTGAGCCCGGGGAGCTGCGACAGTGGGTATTGATATTCCACTTCCTGGTGCTTCGCTGAGGTATTACCCGGACTATGTTACTGATGCCGACCGGCTTTTCTGCGCACTGAGAGATGGCATCGACTGGCAGCAGCCGCAGCTTAAGGTCTTTGGTAAATGGCACCCGACCCCGCGCCTGGTTGCCTTTGTCGGCGATGAGGGTGTGTCTTATCGATACAGCGCGCAGCGACACCAGGCATTGCCATGGCCTGACGTATTATGCGCTGTTCGCCGTCAGCTTCGGCTGGATTTCGATTTGGACTTTAACAGCGCCTTGCTCAATTACTATCGCGACGGCGATGACAGTATGGGCTGGCACAGTGACGATGAGCCTGAACTGGGCGCCGCGCCGGCTATCGCGTCACTGAGCCTTGGCGACCGCCGGGATTTTCGTTTCCGCCCCTTTCCGGGTCGGCATCAAGCGGGTTCACCCACACATACTGTCACGCTTGAAAATGGCTCACTGCTACTGATGTTGCCTCCGACCCAGGAATTTTGGCAGCACAGCCTGCCACGCCGCGCCCGGCGTGGGCCGCGCATCAATATTACCTTTCGAAATATCTGCCGCTAGGGCACTGGCAAGGCGCTAGTGACAGGAGAGATAAGTCGCACTTATCTAGCACATGCCACCGGCAAAATGGTATCTTCTGGCTCGATAACAGGGAGTCACTTATGATCACAGTGCTGGTTGCAGACGACCACGCCATGGTGCGTACAGGCATAGCAAGGATGCTGGATGATGCCGCGGATATTTCGGTGATTGCGGAGGCTGCCAGTGGCGAAGAAGCCATTCAGCGCTGCCGGGAATTAAAGCCGGATATCGTATTGATGGATGTACGCATGCCCGGTATGGGTGGTTTGGAGGCAACACGTAAACTGCAGCAGCTGGTGCCTGAAACGCGCATTATTGCTGTGAGCGCCCTTGAGCAGGAGCCTATGCCCAGCCGCCTGCTGAAGGCGGGTGCCTGGGCGTATCTGACCAAGGGTGGAGATGACTCCGGGCAGGAGGTGTTGACCGCTGTGCGTCAGGTTGCCAGCGGCCGTCGCTACCTCAGCCCGAGTATCGCGCAGGCACTGGCACTGCGTAGCTATGATGAGAAGTCCGCGTCGCCATTTGATACCTTGTCGGAGCGGGAGATTCAGATCAGTCTGATGATCAGCAATGGGTTACGGGTGCAGGATATTGCCGACACCCTGCATATTCAGGCCAAAACGGTGAACAGTTACCGCTACCGCATTTTCGAAAAGCTGGATGTCAATGGTGACGTGGCGCTGACCTTGCTGGCGATGCGTCACGGGCTGATCGAGGCGCCCAGCGGCGAAGACTGAAGGATTTCATGCCCCCAACAACGAGTTTTGACCACCAGCGCTTTCTGAAGACGGTTACCCAAAAGCCCGGCGTATATGTGATGTTGGACGCCGATGGAAAGGAACTCTATGTCGGCAAGGCAAAGAACCTGCGCAAGCGTTTGAGCAGTTACTTTCGCGCTTCCGGCTTGAATAACAAGACCGTTGCGCTGGTATCGCGTATCGCTCAGATAGAAGTGACGGTGACGGCCAGCGAGCGCGAGGCCTTGCTGCTCGAACAGAATCTGATCAAGCGCTACCGACCGCCGTACAATATTCTGCTGCGCGACGACAAATCCTACCCGTACATATACCTCAGCAGCGATCAGCGGCACCCGCGCCTGAGTCTGCATCGTGGCAGTAAACGCGGCAAGGGGCAGTATTTCGGCCCTTACCCCAGTGCGGGGGCCGTGCGCGAGAGCCTGAACTGGCTGCAAAAAGTGTTCAAAGTTCGCCAGTGTCAGGACAGCTACTACCGCAACCGCAGCCGTCCCTGCCTGCAATACCAGATCGGGCGGTGCACCGCGCCCTGCGTCGGCAAAATCAGCGACGATGAGTATGCCCGCGATGTCCACCATACGGAGCTGTTTCTCAGTGGTAAAAGTGCGGCCCTGCAAACAGCTTTGGCTGATGAAATGGAGCAACATGCTCAGGCACTAGAATTTGAAAAAGCTGCCGAGCTTCGGGATCGCATTGCCTACCTACAGCAGGTTCAGGCCAGTCAGTGCATTGAAGGCGAATCCGGAGATCTCGATATTGTTGCCGGGGTCATTGAAGCGGGCTTGTGCTGTATCCAGCTCTTGTCCGTGCGGGGCGGGCGGGTGCTTGGCAGTCGCAGCTATTTCCCCAAGAGCTCGCTGGAAGAGGGCCTGGAAGCCCACGTTGAAGCATTCATTGCCCAGCATTATTTGATTGGCAGTGGCGCAATGGATATGCCCCGCGAACTGGTACTCAATATTGAGCTGGGCGATGCCGATATACTCGCCGCCAGCCTGAGCGAACAACTCGGGCGACAGGTAGCGATTGTGCATAAAGTTCGCAGCCAGCGGGCCAAGTGGCGGCAACTGGCCATGACCGCTGCCGAGCAGAATCTGCGCAATCGGCTGGCTGCCGGGGAGAGCATGAGTGCGCGTTACCGGGCGCTCGCCGAGGTGCTGGCCTTGCCCGAACCGCCGGAGCGACTGGAGTGCTTTGATATCAGCCACAGCAGTGGTGAGGCCACCGTGGCCTCCTGCGTGGTATTTGACGGCAACGGTCCGTTAAAAAGCGACTATCGCCGGATGAATATCGAGGGCATCACGGCAGCGGATGACTATGCGGCGATGCGGCAGGCGCTGACTCGGCGCTACAAACGCATTGCCAGTGGTGAAGTGCCCCGGCCGGATGTCCTGTTTATCGATGGCGGCAAGGGACAGCTGAACCAGGCACTGGAGGTGCTCGGTGAACTGGAGATCAGCGACTTGCTGGTGGTCGGTGTCGCCAAGGGGGCTGATCGCCGGGCTGGACTGGAGGTGCTGATTCACGGCGACGATGGTCGGGAAATTAGTCTGCCGGATAACAGTCCGGCCTTGCACCTTATTCAGCATATCCGCGATGAATCCCACCGTTTTGCCATCACCGGGCACAAAGCCCGCCGGGATAAGGCGCGTCGACAGTCTGGCCTGGAGGCGATTCCGGGCGTCGGGGCAAAGCGTCGGCGCGATCTGCTCCGTCACTTTGGCGGATTGCAGGGCGTACAGCAGGCCAGTGTGTCTGATTTATGCATGGTGCCCGGTATTAGTGAAAAAATTGCACAGGATATCTATGAAGGCCTGCGCAGCCGCTAGAAAAGCCCTAAAATGGCGCAAGCCGGTTCAAATGAGACGAGTATGAATATCCCCAACGCCCTGACTTTATTTCGCATCGTATTGATTCCGGTGTTCGTTTTGCTGTTTTACCTGCCGTTTCCCGGCAGTTATCTGGCGACAGCGGCGGTCTTCGGGCTGGCGGGCATCACGGATTGGCTGGATGGCTACCTGGCGCGCAAGCTCGGGCAGTCAACGCCGCTCGGTGCATTTCTGGACCCGGTCGCCGACAAGTTAATGGTGGCGGTTGCATTGGCGTTGTTGATCGAACGCTATGATGCCTGGTGGTTTACCTTGCCGGCGGTGATTATCATCGGTCGCGAGATTGTGATTTCAGCCCTTCGGGAATGGATGGCTGAGCTGGGTAAGCGCACCAGTGTGGCAGTCTCTTACCTGGGCAAGGTGAAAACGACAGCCCAGATTATTGCGATCATCGGCTTGCTGCTGTTGCCGCCAGACCCTGAAAGCCTTGGCTACATGGCGAACATGATCTGCCTGTATGTCGCAGCGCTGCTTACTTTGTGGTCAATGCTGATTTACCTGCGTGCAGCCTGGCCGGATTTGCGCGCCAAGGCGTAAAAAAATCCGCTAAATCAGCAACTTTCCTTGACAGCAGTAGGTGAGTGACTAGAATAGGCGCCTTCTTGATTCGCTGCTCTGTCGTCGCCTGACAGCAGAACAGAAAACCGAGAAAATGCGGGAATAGCTCAGTTGGTAGAGCGCAACCTTGCCAAGGTTGAGGTCGCCGGTTCGAACCCGGTTTCCCGCTCCAAACTCGTCTTTCGGCAATCGATTGAGAGACAGTGAAAAGGCGCGGTGGCAGAGTGGTTATGCAGCGGACTGCAACTCCGTGTACGCCGGTTCGATTCCGACCCGCGCCTCCATTTTCCTTCCCTGACGATATCTTCTTTTAACGCGGCAAAGCGTGTGCGCAGTTATTGGCGTATGCGAGTCGTGGCGGATTTCTCCGCCAGTTCTTATGCAATATTCGCGGTGCTGGCAGGGGCGGTCTTGACGCCATGATAGGCCTTGGCGAAATGCTCCCAGTTCATCGGCATTCTCTGCCGCCAGCGGGCCGGCAGACAGCTCAATGGCACCGGCGAGCCGTTGCATTCATACCAGAACAGCCATTGGCAGTGAAGGTGAGGGGTGAGGCGGCTGACGATCTGTGCGGCAGCAGGTGTCAGGGCCATGTTGCGCAAATCGCTGCGCTTCAGGGTGATGGTCTCCAGAAGACTCAGGCCCTGATTCAGTGCGAACAGAATCGCGGCGCGCTCGCTGCGTTCAAAGTCTGCGATCATCATGCCTTCAAGCGGCGCGGCTTCCTCATGAGGCAACAACTGCCGCGAGTCGCGTATCCAGCCGTTGATTGCCGCCTGCTCCGCAGCGAGTTGTAAACGCTGGTAGGCATCGTGGCGGGCGTTTTTGCCATCGATCCACTCGATACGACTGAGACAGTTCAGTAGCTCATCTATCGCTAGCTCATCAAGGGCTTGCTCATAGAAGGTTCCATCCTTGAAGCAACTCAAGTCCACAAAACAGTTAAGATCTGAAAAACGCATGATTGGGTCCGCCTTGGCTCTAACGGTTTTATTATGTTTTAACGCTCGCCTAAGAACAATTTAACTTAGGGGTTTATACGTATTGTCACAAAGAATCGTGATGGATGTCTCTAATTATTGTGTCGAAAACGCGGAATTTTTGTCCAAAATTGCCGTCAAATGCGCTAAATGTACGGCTGTTAAGATAAAAACGTTTTCATTTTTCACGAATCAAAAGCAACGTGTCATTCCGTTTTTAGCAGCAAGTCTCCCCAGTTTTCAGTCTCTCTTGCGCCATTTCGAGGTAGTCCGGGTCGGAAGAAAGTGCCTGATCAATGATCTCCAGCGCCCAGTCGGGAAGCGAGGGATTGAGTCGGTAGTAGACCCATTTACCCCGACGCTCGTCTTTAACCAGTTCGCAGCGCTTCAGCTCCGCCAGGTGGCGGGAAACTTTAGGTTGGCTCAGTTGTAGCGCGCTGGTCAGATCGCAGACACACAACTCGCCGTGATGGCGCATCAGCAAAAGGCTTTTCAGTCGGGTGTCGTCGGCAAGGCATTTGAAAAACTGCAGGGTATTAGTCATCGAAAACTCCGGTTGCTGATGGCAATTATATTTGTCGCCCCGGATATTTGAAGGGCCTGCGTAAATCACGTACTGCACCTTTCGCGTACTCTGTGTAGGGTTCGTGAAAATGCATGCGTGGTACGTCATGAATAAGAAACGCGGCTTCGTTATTCTCGGATCACTTTTTTCGCTGTGTATGAGCCTGTTTGCGGCCAGATCACTGTGGAAAACACCGGTTAGTGAGGCTGATACAACACAGAGAATAGCGGCCTTATTCAGTCAGGAGCTGCATCATTGGCTGGAGGATGGGAGTGACAATTGGCCCACGCCTCGCTATGTCCTTGTCTACAGTCGTCCGGGGCAGCTTTCCCCCTTGCTTGAGCGCCTGCGTTTGGACGACTACGCTGTTTTGTATAGCAATAACGCTCAGCAGAGGGCACTGCTGCGACTGTCGGCACCGAAAGAATTGCTGCGATTACAATGGATTGAAGCGGTCAGCGTTGTTTCTGCAGCGAAGCCGCCGCTAACGACAATAGAAATGAGGCGTCTTAATGCGCGTAGTCCCTGAGAAAAACGGTTACTCACATCTTGTTGCGGCTTTCTTGAGCGCAGGCATTGCCGCGCTTTCGTCGTCGCCACTTCATGCTGGAGACGCGCAGAATATTCGTCTGAATAACGCGCTCGAGCGAAAGATTGGCAGCCATATTCGCGGGCAATTGCAGCGACCCAGCAAGAACGCACTGCAGAGCGATCGTCTGCTTAACGCTGCCTCAGACCAGGGCGCGATTCCCGTCGAACTGCTGTTGCGTCCTGAGCTGCTGCCAGATGATGTGACCATGCAGCTCGAAGACATGGGCTTGACTGTGCGCTATCTGAGTTCAGACCATCGCTGGGCAAGGGTGCTACTCACGACAGATTCCTCACTGCAGGCACTGGCCAGTGCGGAGTGGATTCAGCAGGCCAACTACGCCCCGGAGCCGGTGACACGGCGGGGCGATGCCCGCAGTCGCGCCGGTGTGGCGCTTCGCAGCGAGGTCTTGGCTGCCGACTTAACGGTTGATGGCACTGGGCAGCATATCGGGATTCTGTCCGACAGCTTTGCGCATACCGCCGATGTTCGCGATGCCAATACGACACCTGCCGCAGGGGAGAGTGGTGTTTTGCGCGGCAGCAAACCCCAGGACAGTGGAGATCTGCCCGCATCCGTCCGAATTCTTTTCGATAATGATCGCGATAGCAGCAACGAGCTGGCGGGATCTGATGAAGGCGCGGCCATGGCCGAGTTGATTTACGATATCGCGCCCGGCGCAGAGTTAAGTTTTCATAGCGTCGGAAGCAGTCGGCGAGAGTTCGCTCAGGGGATTGAGGCACTGTGTAACAGCGGCGCCTCGGTGGTTGTGGACGATGTACTGTTTCTGACCGAGTCCAGCTATCAGGACGACTTGCCGGCGCTGGCCGCGAGTGCCTGTGTGGAGCAGGGCGTTGCCTACCTCAGCGCTCTCGGTAACGACGCCAACAAAGCTCACCGCTTTGTCTACCGTGATAGCGACAGCGGTGTCGATATGGCCGGTACGCTGGCGGTGCCCGATGGTAGCGATCTTCACAACTGGTCCGATAATGGTGTTGACCGTTTTATGGCGATCCGCCTGCCGGCCTTTGCGAGCACTTACGTAGTGTTGAACTGGAATCAGCCCAATGCCAGTGTTAACAGCAGTAATGGCGCTCAGATTGATCTCAACCTGTATGCGACCACATCTCCGCAGTTGGACGCACTCGACTCCGCGAGCACAGGATTCTACGCCAGCAGTACCAACACGCAGGGCAGAACCGGCGTGCCTTTTGGCGATGCGGTGGAATTTGTACTGCTGGAAACCGGGGCGAACAGTCAGACATTCTACTTGGCCATCGATCACTTTGACGGCAGCCAGGGAGACATCCCGCAGCAGACCGGCGTGCCGCTGGAGTTTCGTCTCCTTTATACCGGCACTACGCCGACCAGTATTGAATATGCCTTTAATGGACCAAGCGCCTGGGGACATGCGACGGCGATAGGTGCGGCGGCGGTCGCGGCCGTGCCTTGGTGGGAATCACCTCAGTACGAACCGGAAAGGTTTACAACCCCTGCTATCGATCCCGAGCCCTTCAATTCCGTTGGTGGTTTGTTGTCAGTCCAGTTCGACAGCAATGGCAACTACCTTCGAAGTTCCCGCCGTACACCTCAGTTTGCGGCGATCGATGGCAATAACACCACATTTCTCGGATCGCCTTCCAGCAGTGTTGCGCCCATTGATGGTGAGCCGGATGGCTATCCCAACTTCTTCGGCACATCCGCCGCCGCACCCAATGCGGCGGCTGTCTTTGCGCTGTTGCTGGAGGCCTTTCCCAATGCCACACCGGTGCAGTTAATTGCGGCGACCCGGGACAGCGCAATTGATGTGGCCGGCAGCGAAGCCTCTACCGGTGAAGACGACGTGACCGGCAGCGGCTTGATGGATGCCCGCGCTGCGGCAGAACTGCTGAGTCAGCGTGTGGACCCCGTCGATAATGGTGGCGGTGATGACAACGCAGGCGGCGATGACAACTCGGACGGCGGTGATGGCGGTTTCGCCGGGGGCATTGGTGGCGGCTCCTCCGGTGGCGGAGGTGGCGGTGGCTGCTTTATCGCCACTGCTGCCTACGGCAGTTTCCTGGCCGAAGATGTGGAACTGCTTCGCGACTTCAGAGATGACGTCTTGCTCAAGTTTGGCGCAGGTCGCGAGTTTGTGCGCCTCTACTATCGTTACTCGCCGCCACTGGCAGAGGCCATTGCCGGGCACGAGTGGGCGAGGGCTGTGGTCCGAGCGGGCCTGTTACCGCTGGTGCTCAGTATCCGCTACCCCATCACCACGATAGCGATGATTCTGTTGATGATTGGCTGCATCGCTGCCCAGCGCAGGCAGAAATACCTGCCTGAAAACGCATAAGCCTGCTAAGGCGTTGTTTTTCCAGCGCTTGATAAGTAGAATTGTGCGCCTTCCTACACGCCTGCAACTCAGCGCAGGCGTGTATCTCGCATCCCTGCCCGGGTGGTGAAATTGGTAGACACAGGAGACTTAAAATCTCCCGACTATTGCAGTCGTGCCGGTTCGATTCCGGCCTCGGGCACCAATAAAATCAGCATGTTGCATCTATCAAGCTGTCTGTTAATTTTAGTCGCCGATCTCGTGTAGACATTATGTAGACGGTTTGCAAGAAAGCTTCAACCCTCCCTTTGAGAGAACAGTCGACCTATTTTGCGAATCAAAAGCCTGGAATTACGCTCTGTTTCGGTCCATACTGCGACAAAACTGCCATTTGGTGCATCAAAGTGGAAAATTTGTCCGAAGTTCTTAAGATATTGGATGGTGCGCTGAAAGCAAATTCAAGCATGGCCACCAACTATGCTGGCTTGCTTGCAGAAAAGCTCGAGCAATCCGGTGAGCAAAAGCAGGCCCGCATGGTTCGAGAGCGACTGTCCCGAGCTAAAACTGCTGTCGCGCATGTACAAGATGCATCTAAGGGTATTAGTTTTAGCAAGCCACCTGTAGATTCGGAGAGTCGACTCGACACTCTTGATATAAGCTTTCCATCGCTCGATACAGAGAACGTAATTCTCCCCAGCGCTGTTCAGCAGCGAATACAAGATTTCTTTGATAACGTCTCTCATTTTGAGCAACTCCAAAAGCACGGTGCCGCCCTTCCTAATCGCGTGCTCTTGGATGGCCCCCCAGGGACAGGGAAGACACTACTTGCAAGAAAAATAGCCTCTGATCTCAAGCTCCCTCTTTATACCGTCAGGTGCGATACCTTGGTTAGCAGCCTCCTGGGCCAGACAAGCAAAAATCTCCGAAAGGCCTTTGACTTCGCCACACAAAGACCCTGCGTTCTGTTTCTCGATGAGTTCGATGCATTAGCAGGGGCGCGAGGAAATGAGCGAGATATCGGAGAACTTCAGCGAGTAGTGATAGCGCTCATACAAAACATTGATTCGCTGCCTAATGACGCTATTGTTGTTGCTGCAACAAACCATAACCAACTACTCGATCCAGCAATTTGGCGGCGTTTTAGTTTTCGAATTCCGATGCCTTTGCCAGATGAGATATCTAGAAAAAAAATGTGGCAGCACTTTATCGGCGAACTAGCACCCAAGAACCTTAAATGGGACAGACTGGTTTACTTATCTCGGGGAATCTCCGGCGCAGTAATAGAGCAAGTTTCCTTGGATACAAAAAGAAGATGCGTGATAGATGGCAATAGTCGCATTAGTGAACATTATCTCCTTAAGAGGCTGGGGTTGACTATTGCGTTATTGGAGGGGGTATCACTCCCGACCTACGAAAAGGAAATTGAGTGGCTTCGGGAATGGAATAAAAAAAGCTTTTCTCTCAGAACCTTGGCAGAATTATATGAAATATCCATCAGGACAGTAAGCAATATTCTCAAGGAGAGAGATGAATCCCCCCGGGTTTATCGGAGGTTTTTTGGTTTGAGTCATGCAACTGCAGA
>NZ_CFHTQA010000065.1:0-9825 GCF_984394615.1 Spongiibacter sp.
TATGGCCTGAGCTCAGACAAACGGCGCTTCGCTTTCCAGAAAGCGCCGCAGCTCCTCACACTCGTCGGCATTGCGGTCGCCCGTGCCCCGCCGGCTGTCCATCACGTCGATATAGTTCAGCAGCCCCACCTCATTGAACGCGTACATCGGGGTGTCAGTATCGAAATCCGGCTCCGCCCGCTGTGCCTGCCAGTTGCCACTGCGGGCGTGAAACAAGCGGTTGCGGGAGCTGTTGTCGATAAGCAGCAAACCCGGATGCTGATTCACCAGCAGCCCCCAGCCTTGCGCAATACTCTGGGCCTGAAGACGCTGGTGAACCTCGTCGATTGACGCGCCTCTACGCAGAGCGCTCATAACGCGCTGCACCCCGTCCTCGCCCATCACCCAGGTGGCAAAATAGCGACGCGGCGCCGGTAGCCAGAACGCCGTAGGATAGGGCGGCGTGTCCTGATGCGGTTGCTGACAGAAGTCGGTGAGATAGGGATTGCTGCTGTATTGATGCTGCTGAGGCGCTCGCTGAGCCAAGGTGTAGTTTTGGGGATTTAATGGCAGACCGGGAAACTCGACAAGGCCGTAGTCCAGAATCTCTCGTCGCAGCTCCTGCAAAAACCCGTAGGCACTGCCGCAATAGGGGTAGCGCTCCCGCAATGCCTGGGGCACGGTAATTCGCAATCCCAGCCGGCGGCCATCGAGCCGGTGTACCCCGGACTCAACGCGGCACTCAGCGGCAATATCGGCAAAGCAGAACGGCACTCTGGGCATAAGGTTTCAGCGTATTTGCGAAAGAAGAAAACAACAGGATTATATATACTCACCCCCCCGTTTTCAGACCGCAAGTATCCTCGGAGTGTTCGATGCGCAGCGCCATGGCCCGCCACATTCTTGTTAAAACAGCCGACGAAGCCAAGGCACTGAAACGTCGTGTGGAGAAAGGCGATAACTTTGAGCAGCTCGCCCGCAAACACTCCCAGTGTCCATCAGGCAAGCGCGGCGGCGATCTTGGCGAAGTAAAGAAAGGCCAGATGGTCGCCAGCGTTGATAAGGCCATATTCAGCGGGCCGCTGCGGCAGGTTCAGGGCCCGGTCAAAAGCCGTTTCGGCTACCATCTGGTGCAGGTGTACTTTCGCGATTGAGCCTCAGGCAAACAGCGCCAACAGCAGGAAGACCGCCAGGCCACCTACCGATAATTGCAGGGTGCGAGTGCGCAGACCTTTGGCGGCCAGTCCCAGCCACAGCCCACTGAGCATAATCAATACCAGCGCCAGAGAGAAAATCTGCTGCCCGAGACGGAACCACTGGGGGCCATGCCCTTTATGCAGTTCAATCAAAGACGCCTGAAGACTCGGCTTAACCACATCGATCTGCACCCCCCCCTCACTGGGCGTCAGACGATAGTTAAGACGGTTGCTGGGACGAGTACTCACCTCCCGGCCACGCACTTTAACTTGCTCAAAATCGCCGCCCAAACCGGCCTGATCCAGCAAGGCCCGCACATCCTCTTCCAGCTGCACGCTATCCAGGTTCAGGCTACCCGGCAGCAGCACGGAGCTTTCCACACGCTGCTCACCTTTAATACCGACCAGATACAAACCACCGGAGATCGCCATCAGTATCACCATCGGTGCAAAGAAAGCGGCCAGATACAGGTGGATATTAATCAGTAACTTCCTTGACATGAAAACGCCCCCCTCGAGCATTCAATGCCGCCGGCAGACCGGACAGGCAAGACAGTAACGACGACTGGTAAATCTGCGTCGTCGTGTAATTTACCACGTAATGCCAGTTTACCGACGCTAAATTAAGCCTGGATTAAAAGGCGTACTGCCAACCCGCTGTAAACGTGGACTGCTGTTCCATTTGCGGGCCACCGAGATGCTGGTAGACCGGTTCGCTGTACTCAAGCGCCAAGCGGTGGCCCTTGGCACGGCCTTTGGTGAAGAGATAGTTCACCCCCACGGCCAATTCGCTGCGCTCACCGCCCTGAGCACCGGGATCTGCCGTGGGCACCATCATCGGGTTCAGATCATCGCGGGCACCATCAATATTGCCCCAGGCGCTGTGAATAAGGCGCAGAGAGCCGCTGAAGGCTGGCGTGAAACTGCGTGCCAGCCAGCCGCTGAGTTGGCCGCGATTGCCCATCCGGTAGTCATTGTCGTTGTAGTCGGTGGGCACAGTCAGCATGAGCTGCGCGCCCCAACTGAAGGTGTTGCCAAACCCCGTATAGGTCACTCCGGGCATCAGATCAACACTGCCGGAGCCGAGCTGCATGCGATAAGGCAGCTTCGCCTCATTCTGCGCGGGCGTGTCGTCACGCTCATCAATACTCCCCGTCGGCAGACTCACGCCAAGGTTGGCATGCAGTCGGTGGCGAGCGTCGTCACTCTGATAAAGTTTGATCAGTGCAGAGGCTTTAACATCACCCACCCCCTCACTGCGCGTGGTAAAACGCTGTCCCATACGGGTTACATGCGTCATCTCGTTGCGCAGATACGGCAACATCAGCATGACGGTGACCTCGTCGCTCGGTGCGTACATCGCCCCGAACATATGCATTTCCATGTCCATGCTGAGCGGTGCCACCATATAGGGCCCCGGCGCCATCATCGTGCCGGTAATTTGCCCTGCCGACACACGGTCACCGCCGTCGAGATTGCCCTCCATCTCCATCGCCATATAACGATAGGACAGCATCCACTCTCCCACTTTATGGCGGTGATCACCCATCACGCCAATCGGTGCATGAGAGCTTGCCCCCATGCTCGCAGCCGCAGGAGCGGTTTCATGGGCAATGCTGAATGTGCTGACAAGCAGCGCCAGTAACGGCAGACCCTGCCGGATCGTTTTATACATAGGAGGAGGCACCCTGAGGAGTATGATTGTTTTTGTTTGGCGCAGAAGTTTACCATCAGGCGCTGAGCGACATCGCGCTGCTGCGACATAATGACGCAGCAGCGCAGGCCCGAACAGGGTCAACCGCTATACTTAGTCCTTTGTTTGCCAGGAGCCAACGTGAATCCGGATACCGCCAACCTCCGACGCCTGTGCGCCATTCGCAGCGTGGTGATCGCCGGTCAGTTTCTGGCCCTGGAATTCGCCAAGCATCAGCTCGGCTGGATGCTGCCCTATGTCACGCTGGAACTGCTGCTGGGGGTGATCGCCCTGTTTGCGCTGTTCTGCTGGTGGCGAAGCTATCAGCGCTGGCCGGTCATTGAGCTGGAGCTGTTTGTCCAACTTTGCGTCGACGTCGCGGGCTTTACTGCGGTGCTGTATTTCTCCGGCGGGAGCAACAACCCGTTTATCTCTTATCTACTGGTGCCGCTGTGCATCTCCGCCACCACCCTGCCCCTGCGCTACACCTGGGCACTGGGTGTGATGTCCCTGTTGGCCTACAGCCTGCTGCTGGTTTACTTCATTCCATTGGCGCCGCTATCGCCCCACAGCCACCAGACCATGCAGGGCATGACCCTCAACATGCACGTGGCAGGTATGTGGATGAACTTTGTGGTCAGCGCCCTGCTGATCGCCTACTTCGTTTCCGCCATGGCCAGCAGCCTGCGGCAGAAGGAGAACGAACTGGCGCAGGTTCGCGAACGCCAGCTGCAGGATGAACAATTGCTGGCCGTCGCCACACTCGCCGCCGGAACGGCTCACGAGCTGGGCACCCCTCTGGCAACGATCAAGGTGATCAGCGAAGACCTGCGCGAAGAGGTGGAGACCGACCTGCGTGAAGATGTCGATGCGCTCAGCGAACAGGTGGATCACTGCAAGCAGATTCTCGACAAACTGGTGAGTACTGCGCGCGACCTGAGCGCCTTGCAGGCTGAAACGGAACCCCTGGCCAGCTACGTACAGGGCTTGGTGGACCGCTGGCAACTGATGCGACCCGGCAGTGAGTTAGTGGTGGATATCGCGCCCGAGCTGCGCGCCATGACCATCAGCCTCGACGGCACCGTAAGCCAAAGCATTCTCAACCTGCTGAACAACGCGGCAGATGTGACTCCGGACCAGGTGAGCCTGAGCATCTATCAAGACGATGACCAGCTCTGCCTTGCCATTAAAGACCGTGGCCCCGGCCTGCCAGGCGCCGAAGGCGTTATCCACAAAGCTTACGTCAGCACTAAAGGCAAAGGCCTGGGATTGGGCTTGATGCTCAGCCACGCCACCGCTGAACGCTATGGTGGAAATCTGCAGTGGCATCGACGGCGGGGCGGCGGAAGCCGTCTCGAACTGCGCCTGCCACTGGCCGCCATCAGCCATTATCGCGAAGAGGACAATGCATGAATGCTAGCCAACATAAACGCTTTCTGGTTATCGACGATGATGAGGCTTTCTGTCATGCGCTGTCGCGCTCACTACAGCGCAAGGGCTACCTTGTAGAGGTGGCGCAAGATCTGGACAGTGCCCGGCAGGTCTGCCAGCAATTCAGTCCGCACTACGCCGTAGTGGACCTGAAGATTGATCAGGAATCCGGCCTGAGCATTATTCCCTACCTCCGGGAGCGCTTCCCCGACATTCGCCTGCTGATGCTGACCGGCTACTCCAGCATCGCCACCGCGGTGGACGCGATAAAGCTGGGCGCCGACAACTACCTGCAGAAACCGGCGGGTACCACTGCCATTCTCAACGCACTGAACGAAGAACGGCGCAGCCCGGCAGTCGAAAGCATCGACCCGATTAAGGCGCCGTCACTGGAAAGAATGACCTGGGAGCATATTCAGCAGGCGCTGAAGGAAAATGACGGGAATATCTCAGCCACGGCACGGCAGCTGGGGATGCACCGGCGCACTTTGCAGCGCAAACTGCAGAAGCGGCCGGTGAAGTCCTGAGGCTTACTCGGTCTCGGTTTCGGTACCGGTTCTCAGTCGGAAAATACGCACATTGCCGGTGGCGCTGTTGGCAACCGCCAGATACGCCACACTCTCAACCACGAAGGTAGCCAGCCCTTCCGGTCCGACATCACCCGTTTCATTGCTCAGCGATGCCGCAAAATTGCGGTTATTCAGGTAGCTGACGAACTGCACACCATAGGGTGAAGTGATGTCGTAAACCGCGACCCCACCGACGCCGTTGAGCGTGATCAGCGCATAGATACGCTCTTGACTGGAAACCAGGGCCAAGCCCTTGGGCTGTGCGCCCTTCTCGTCGCTGAGGGTATCGCGATCATTGGCATTGTTACCCAGCAGGGTCTGTGTCACACGAATCAGATCATTACCGGAATCGTAGATCAGATTACCTTCCGCATCGCGAACCGAGAACGAGCGCGCACCAAAGGCGGAAATCTGATCGATATCACCGTCACCGTCGGTATCACCGCGCTCGCTGCTGACCTGCAGACGTCCCAGCTGGCTGTCATTGCCGGCGGCGGCAGCACTGGGGTTGGCAGGATCGATCTCCGGCCCAACTACACCGTCGAGGTCGCTGGCACGCAGCAACTCGGAGAAGCCACTGAAGTCACGGGCTCGTCCCTCATTGGCGGTCACGAAGAAATTACTGCCACCGCTTTGATAGGTGCGAAGACCATAGGGCTGATAAAGACCAACCACACCGGGCCATGTCTGCAGAGTAATACTGCCGTTGTCATTGACGTCGAGGCTGTTGCGAGCCTCGCCGAAATCTTTGACGCCCAGATCAATCAGCGCATCGACGCTGGCAGTTTCCAGGTCAATCACGGCCACCGCATTGTTGCTCTGCAGGCTGACGTAGGCTTTGTCGTTATCCAGGGTTACGCTGATGCGACCGGGCTCAAGATCCTGTGCCAGGGTCACACCGGGAGCCAGCGGCTTCAAGCCAGCGGGCACTTCATCAGCACGACTTCCACCACTGTTGAACTCGCTGAAATCGATGTCGTTAATGGTCACATTGTCGACGCCATCGCTTAAATCGATCTGCGTAATCGAGCCTTCCGGATTGACGCTGTGGTCATCGCTCGGCAAGCCTTCGTTGGCAACCAGCAGACTGCTGGACAGCAAGTCGAAGACAATGGCACTGGGACCGGGGCCCACGTCATAGGTCGCGACAAGGCTCAGATCTTCCAGCAGATAAAGCGCGGCAATCCCATCGTCCTGCGGATTATCCGCAGCGATCGCTACCGCCAGGAAACCGCTGCCTGTCGCAATGCTGGTGGCGGCACCCAAGGTTTTAGCGGCATCGGCTTCAGCGGCGCTGAGGTCGACGGTGCCATTGAGTACCGGCGAAAGTGCCTCACTGACGTCGACGATATCCACACCGCCCGTCTGCCCGTTGAGCACAAACAATTGGCTGTTGGTCGAATCGGAGGCCACCGCCTTGGCAGCACCGCCGTTCAGCTGTGCATCATTGCGACGGATACTGGCCGATTCAGCGTAATCCATGCTGATCTGGAGCGGCACATTGTCAACAAGGAAGGCGCCCAAGGGCAGGATGGCAATACGGTTTGCGGTATCGCCGTACAGTCCGTAGCGGTTGTCATTGATCAGCGCAACGAAATTCGCGCTCAACAGAGCCAGTGCTTCCACGTTTTCGCCCAGCGGGTCGATGCCGCTTGGCAGAGGCATGCTCAGGCTGTCAAAACCGAGGTGTTTGGGTACAAACGGAACCCCGGCCACCAGAAACTGCTCTTCCAGGCTGGGGCTCGTGTTGCTGTCGTCCCAGCTTGTGCCCAGAATGCTTTCGGCGTCGGCGAGATTGATTTTGTAGTACTTACTGACGCTGCGCGCCTGCTCAACCACTACCAGATAATCGGTGTCCACGGCCGCCGCTTCGGTCACGCGGATTTCGCTCTGATCAATCAGCTCACCGTTGTCGAGATCACCGCTGCCATCAAACAGGCGTGCATATTGCTCTGGGCTGTCGAGGCGATAGAGGTACTCGCCGTCGATGCTGGAAATCGTGCCGTCGTCATTAAGCGCCAGTTTGCCGATACGCACGATTCGCGACTCTGCCGCCGCTGCGCTGCCGGGATTAGCCAGCGGTGCCGCCATCACGAAATACAGGAAGGCATTGTCCGGGCTCAGCGCCAGCGCCGAGATACCCCGGCCATTTTGACGCTTGCTGAGAATGGACGGCAGGTAACTTTCACTCACCGTGTACGCGGCGCCCGTGTAGTCAGCACCGCGTCCGGCTGGGACTTCGCGACGCAGGATGGTGCCGTCACTGTCAATCAGCAGCAAACTGGGGCCGTAGTCGTCGGCCACCCAGAACCGTCCGTTCTCGAGCTTGACCAGCGCCTCGGGGTCGATCCCGTTCGGCGTCGACAGCAGCTGGTTGCCACTCGGGTCGAAAGCCACTTCCTCGGGACCGTTGCTGTTGGCATTTGGCAGGCCACTGGCTTTTTGCGCCCCCGCCTCGATAAAGACGGTGTCCTGCTGCTCCAGCGCGAGTTTGGTACCCACACCACTGAGCTTCCATTTCTGGATGCGCGGCTGATATTGCGGCTGCACGAAGACCACACCGCTGTTGTCGTCGCAGAAATTGGCCTGACCAATCATCTCCGCACTGTCCGAACAGGGGAATGTCGGCCCGCGATCCGTGATCGTGTAGAAGATATTGCTGCCTTCATCGGTCGCGCGGAACGCACCACTGCCAACAGACAGGCTGACAGGCAGCGAGGCGCCATTACTGAACTGCACCGTGCCGAGCGATTCCTCAACGAAGAACTGCCGGGAGTTCAGCTCGAAGCTGAGTCGGCGACTGCTGGAGTCACTGTCACCACTACAAGCCACCATGCCAAACGCGGCGGCCAGTAAAGGAAAGGTCTTGAGTAAGGCCCGTTTTGATCCAATCATGCACTCGATCCCGATATTGAAAGGCGGCTGCTCAGCCACCCTGAATGTTCTTGTTGTGTTATTGACTCGCCATCGCAGTAAAAAGGGGGCCACGGCCCCCTTCTTTCCTGCCACTCAGCCTTAGAGCTGCGAGCGGCCTTTGTTTGCGGCGATACGCAGACGCAGTGCGTTCAGTTTGATGAAGCCTTCGGCGTCTTTCTGATCGTAGGCGCCCGCATCATCTTCAAAGGTGGCAATCGCCTCGTCGAACAGGGAGTTGTCTGACTTGCGACCTACTACGACCACATTCCCCTTATAGAGTTTCAGGCGTACGGTGCCGTTCACGAAACCCTGCGACTCGTCGATGGCCGCCTGCAGCATACGGCGCTCCGGGCTGAACCAGTAACCGTTATACACCAGCTTGGCGTAACGCGGCATCAGCTCGTCTTTCAGGTGGGCCGCTTCGCGGTCCAGTGTGATCGACTCAATGGCGCGGTGGGCCTTAAGCATAATGGTGCCGCCGGGGGTTTCATAACAGCCGCGCGACTTCATGCCCACGTAGCGGTTTTCAACCAGGTCCAGACGGCCAATGCCATTGTCACCGGCCAGCTTGTTCAGTGTGGCCAGCATAGTGGCCGGGCTCAGCGCCTCGCCGTTCAGCGTTACCGGATCGCCGTTCTGATAACCCAGCTCAATGTATGTGGGCTTGTCGGGAGCCGCTTCGGGGCTGACGCTCCAGCGCCACATGTCTTCTTCCGGCTCCCAGTACGGATCTTCCAGATTGCCGCCTTCGTAAGAAATGTGCAGCAGGTTGGCATCCATAGAGTACGGCGACTTCTTCTTTTTGTTGGAGAAATCGACCGGAATCTGGTGCTGTTCGCAGTACGCCATCAGGGTCTCGCGGGAAGTCAGATCCCACTCGCGCCAGGGCGCAATCACTTTAATGCCGGGCTTCAGCGAATAGGCGCCCAGTTCGAAGCGCACCTGGTCGTTGCCCTTGCCTGTCGCGCCGTGGGAGATGGCATCGGCGCCGGTCTCGTTAGCAATCTCGATCAGTCGCTTGGCAATCAGCGGGCGGGCAATCGACGTACCCAGCAGGTACTCACCCTCATAAATTGCGTTGCTGCGGAACATCGGAAAAACAAAATCTCGCACATACTCTTCGCGAAGATCATCGATGTAGATTTCTTTCACGCCCAGCGCCTGGGCTTTGGCGCGCGCCGGTTCCACTTCCTCGCCCTGACCAATATCAGCGGTAAACGTCACCACTTCACACTGATAGGTTTCCTGCAACCACTTGACGATGACCGAGGTGTCCAGGCCACCTGAATAGGCCAGTACAACCTTGTTGATATCCGACATAACACACTCCGAAAAACACCTGCGCGCCCAGTGCCGCAGGGTGGGAAAAGCCCGCTATTTTAGCGGGCTTTGCGGCCGCACGCCATGCCGCGCGCGCAGCGCCCATGCACCGTGATGAGGCAGTGCGCAAAAGTGGCAAAAATGTCGGAATTTTTTCGCCCCTCAAGGATTGACTGCGCCGCCATATAGCCCGACATTAGCGCCGTTTTTTCACGTTTTTGTGGAGAGTTCCGGCGTGTTAGAAATCGTCGATGTTTCACGGCGCTTTGGCGATTACCAGGCGCTGAACTGCGTAAGCCTGCATGTCGAGGCCGGGGAGTTTTTTACTCTGCTCGGCCCCTCCGGCTGCGGCAAGACCACGCTGCTGCGCAGCATCGCCGGTTTTGAGCAACCCGACAGCGGCGATATTCTGCTCGATGGCCGCTCGCTGCTGAGTCTGCCGCCGGAGCAGCGCCCGGTGCACACCGTTTTCCAGAGCTACGCGCTGTTCCCTCACATGACGGTGGCCGACAACATCGCCTTCCCCCTGCGGATGGCTGGCTGCAACGAGACCGAGATTCGCCAGCGCGTTGCTGAAGTGCTGGAGGATGTACGTTTGCCCGACGCCGGCAGCCGCTTCCCCGACGCCCTCTCTGGCGGCCAGCGCCAACGGATTGCGATAGCAAGAGCACTGGTCAATCGACCACGCCTGCTGCTGCTCGACGAGCCGCTGTCGGCGCTG
>NZ_CFHTQA010000066.1:0-8285 GCF_984394615.1 Spongiibacter sp.
TCGACCTTCGCCTCTACCTGCCACTCTTTGATATTGCCCAGGTCGTAGCTGAATTCGACGCTGAGGTTGACCTTTGGGGAGCCCGGCATGGGATTGCCAGACAAGTCACCGCCCACGCTGGAAATAAAGTCCTTGTACTCTGTGTGCAGGTAACCCCCTCCGAGATTCATGGAGAGCCGTTCGCTGATCAGGGCATTCACTTCCAGTTCTACGCCGTAGATCTTCGCGTCGGCGGCATTTTCCAGAGCAAATACCACGGGGGTAGTGGGGGTGCTGCCCGATACATAGGTGTAGACCTGCAGCTCCGAGTAGTCGTAGTAGAACACGGAGCTGTTCAGACGCAGCCTTCGGTCAAACAAGGTGGATTTAGAGCCGACTTCAAACGCCGTGAGGTACTCCGGGTCCACTTGAGTGACTTCATTGGGGTCGAAGAAGGAGCCCAGATTAAAGCCACCGGATTTAAAACCGCGGGATAGGCTGGCGTAGAACATCCAGTCGTCGGTGGGCTGGTAATCGACGACAAACCGGCCGGAAACCGCATCCCAGCTCTCGGATAAGTGCCGTTCAGGTACCAGGGCAATGGGTGCGCCATTGGCTTGGTCATTGTAGTAGTTGGGGATCATGTCGCTTTTCAGGCGCGCCTCTTTCTCTTCGTAGGTGTAGCGGAGGCCGGCCGTCAGTTGCCAGCGTGGATTGAAGCGGTAGTTCAGTTCGGAATAAAGCGCGTAGGTGCTTGTATCTCGTGTCGAATAGCCGACGACGGGAAGTTGTGATCCTGCGGGGGCATCCCCGAATAGATTGGCTTCGGTGAGGTTCTCAAGATCTTCGCGAAGCAAAAACAGGCCGGTAACCAAACTGGTGTTATCGCCAATATCCCCGGAGATGTTGATTTCCTGCGTGATTTGCTCGCCGTCGGTATGGAAGCAGATTTCGTCCAGCGAGCTCGGACTGTGATCAATATCGCCGCAATAGTCGGTCGAGGCCTTTTCGAAGCCGGTGATGGACTTCAGGGTGAAACCATCGGTATCGAATGTGGTTGTCAGGCTGAACCCGTGAGTATCGCCATAGTGCTGCGATTTGCCGTTGAAGTTGAGTCGGCCGCTGTTGTTGGGGTGCGGGTCGGTGTAGCCAAAGGCATTGGTACCTCTGGGTTTGCCCTGATTGAAGTCGCTGCGGTCTACGGCGCCATGAAGATTAAGCAGCAGTTGCAGCCTGTCCGTCGCTTGGAAATCGAACAGGCCACGCAGCGCGTGGACTTCCTTGGCGTTGGCATCCTTGCCGTTGTAGTCATTTCGTCGGTCGCCGTCATTGGTGGTGGAAATTACCGCCAGGCGCCCATTCATTCGCTGGCTGAGCTTGCCGCCAACGTAGCCTTCGACATCGCGTTGCTTGTGGCTGCCCAGCGTCAGGCGTACACCGGCCTCCGTTTCTTCGGTGGGCATGTTCGAGTGGAAGGCAATTGCACCACCGGTGGTGTTTCGACCGAACAGTGTGCCCTGCGGGCCGCGCAGTACCTCGATCCGCTGCACGTCGAAGAGCTGGGCGGTTTGCGACCCTGTGAGGCCCATGACCACGTCATCGACGTAAATACTGACAGGACTGATAGTGGTGGCGTTGAAGTCATTGTTGCCAACACCGCGGATGAAAATATTGGGTTGGCCGCCGAAGGTTTTGATCTCCAGGTTGGGCGTTTTCTCGTCGATGCTCAGGGTGTCGCTGAAGCCGAGGTCGCGGATGCTGTCTCCTGTGAAGGCGGTGATGGAAATCGGTACATCCTGGAGACTTTCCGACTTTTTCCTTGCCGTTACGACAACTTCCTCAACCTGGCGGCTGGTGTGCTGGTTGGGCTCGGCGAAGGCCAAATGCCCCGGTGTGCTGAGTAAGCTCGCGATAAGCGCGCTGGGTTTCCAATAAGCTTGCAGACGGTTCATAGTTCTTACACTCGTAAATTATTGGTTTTATAACTGTGTTGGCAGTGTGGTTATGAAGCCTATCGCCGTCTGAAATGGGCTGCTTTCACAATAGCGAAGGAAAAATAGGACTAAAGGGAAGGGCCGTAACGCTGGTTTATTACTTTCTTGACTCTGTTGAAGAGAGAGTGGTAACACTGAGCTGAAATAAACATAAAAAAGGAGGCGTTATGACACCGGATATAGAATGGACGGCGCAGGCGTCACCGACGTTCTCGGTGTTTTCTCATTTTAGCCATGCGCTCAGTAAGGCTCATGAGGGTTGGAGCTTTAATGGCGTCGATGCCGGGGTGACATCGGATCAGGCCCTTCCCGCTTACGTTAAAAAATACAGTTTTGGCAGCAGCTTTCTCACCGATATTCTGGCCTTGCCGATGAGTGGCTGGCGTGAAGGGAAGCTTGAGATGACGAATTATCTGGCCATCTCCTATGTGGTGGATGGCGATGGCTATCAATTGGATGTTTGCGGTAATCGCTACGCGATGAAACGCGGGAATGTGTTTGTTTGGAATACGTCTCAACAGATATATTTTGAGTCGTCACAGGCCGTTCGGCAGCTCTCTATTTTCATTCCGCTCGGGCAGGCTTTTAACGTTGGTAAGCTGGTCTGCAAAGATAAACTTTATGTTCTTGATGAGAGTGAAACCATCTCCAATATTCTGCGCTCAATACTGTTGACGCTGAGAAAAAACGCGCACAAGACCTGCATCAGTGATGAGCTGTTTATTATCAACCCGGTCATTGAGCTGACTTGCTCCAGTATCAGTAAGCGGAATGCGTTTCAGCTAGAAAAGAAGCGAGGGAGGGAGCAGTGGCTGATAGAAATTCAGGATTACGTACGGAATAACCTGTTTGACGCGGACCTCTGTGTGGCAAGTATTTCTCAGGCATTGGGCATCAGTAAGCGATACATTCATCAGATCTACTCGGCTGAGACGGAAAGTCTGTCGCGCTGGATTAGCCGTCATCGCCTGGAGCAAGCTGCTCGTTATTTGAAAGATGAGAACTTCAGAGGCGTTTCTATTACCGATATTGCGTTAATGAGTGGCTTCAATGACAGTGGTTATTTCAGTCGCCAGTTTAAGATGGAATATGCACAAACACCTCGGGAGTATCGATTGGCGGGGTTGGCAGATCACTAGCCGGGATAAAAACCGGGATGCAATAAAAAAGGGCGCCACTGGCGCCCTTTTTGTCGACGGAAGAATTATCAAACGATCTTCTTCATGGCCGTCATGTAGCTACGCAGCTGGCGACCAACCACTTCAACCGGGTGGTTGCGGATTTCGGCGTTAACGGCAATCAGCTCCTGGTTGTCGACACCCAGATCCTTCACATCCATACCTTTGCCGATAACGTCAGTAGAGACTTTGCTCATGAAGTCTTTCAGCAGCGGACGACAGGCGTGATCGAACAGGTAGCAGCCGTACTCAGCAGTATCGGAGATAACCACGTTCATTTCATAGAGCTTGCGGCGCGCGATGGTGTTGGCGATCAGCGGCGTTTCGTGCAGCGACTCGTAGTACGCAGACTCGGGCTTCATACCGGCAGCAACCATGCACTCAAAGGCCAGCTCAACACCGGCTTTACACATGGCAACCAGCAGAATGCCGTGGTCGTAGTATTCCTGTTCGCTGATATCCATGTCGCCAGCGGGCGTTTTTTCAAACGCTGTTTCGGCGGTAGCGGCGCGCCAGCCCAACAGATTTTTGTCGTCGTTGGCCCAGTCTTCCATCATGGTTTTGGAGAAGTGACCACTGATAATGTCATCCTGGTGCTTCTCGTACAGCGGACGCATGATGTCTTTCAGCTCGTCAGCCAGCTCGAATGCTTTGATCTTGGCCGGGTTGGACAGGCGATCCATCATATTGGTGATGCCGCCGTGCTTCAGACCTTCGGTGACGGTTTCCCAGCCGTACTGAATCAGCTTGGAGGCGTAGCCGGGCTCGATACCTTCTTCGACCATCTTGTCGAAGCAGAGGATGGCGCCGGTTTGCAGCATGCCGCAGAGGATTGTCTGCTCGCCCATCAGGTCGGATTTTACTTCCGCAATGGGAGACGATTCCAGAACGCCTGCGCGATCACCACCAGTGCCGGAAGCCAATGCCTTGGCAATGGCCATGCCTTCACCTTTGGGGTCGTTTTCGCGGTGAACGGCGATCAGTGTCGGAACGCCAAAGCCGCGCTTGTACTCTTCACGAACTTCGGTGCCGGGGCATTTCGGACAGCACATAACAACCGTGATGTCGGGACGGATTTGCATGCCTTCTTCAACCAAGTTGAAGCCGTGGGCGTAGTCCAGGCAGGCGCCATCTTTCATCAGCGGCATAACCGCGTTAACTACGCTGGTGTGCTGCTTGTCGGGCGTCAGGTTCATTACGACGTCGGCCGTGGGGATCAGTTCTTCGTAGGTGCCAACGTTGAAGCCGTTCTCAGAAGCGTTCTTCCAGCTTTGACGCTTTTCGGCAATGGCGCTGTCGCGCAGGGCATAGGAAACGTCCAGGCCCGAGTCGCGCAGGTTCAGACCCTGGTTAAGGCCTTGGGCGCCACAGCCAACGATGACGATCTTTTTGCCTTTCAGGTAGTTGCAGCCATCAGCGAATTCGCTGCGATCCATAAAGCGGCATTTGCCCAGCTCTTCCAGCTGCAGGCGCAGCGGCAGGCTGTTGAAGTAGTTCTGACCCATGAGGGATCTCCTGCTTAGGTATTGATGAGATAAAAAATTGGGTGGGAGTCTTTTCCCAGTGTCGCGCACTCTAGCAGGGGAAGTGTGTTGCGTAAATTGATATATAATCGATAGAGTGTTGAGGGAATCGGGATAAAAGTGGGCGTCCAATGAACAGTAAAGAGCTGGAAGTCTTTATCCATCTCAGCCAGTCGCTGCATTTTGGCAAAACCAGCGAGGCAATGCATTTGAGTGTCTCGGCGGTGAGCCGGGCGATTCAGCGCCTGGAGGAAGAGGTGGGCGTGAAGCTGTTCGAACGGGACCGCCGCCGGGTTCGCTTGACGGCTGCCGGGCGGGAGGTATTGCGCTACGCCGAGCAGACCTTGCTTAGCTGGCGGTCGCTGAATCAGCGACTGCATCAGCAAGGGGAGGCTTTGCAGGGGGAGATTAGCCTGTTTTGCTCGGTGACCGCTTCGTACAGTGTATTAAATACCGTGTTGGAAGTGTTTCGGCAGCGTTATCCGGGTATTGACCTGAAACTGCATACCGGCGATCAGGCCGATGCCGTGGATCGTATCGCGGAGGGCAAGGAAGATGTGGGTATTACTGTGCGCCCGCCACAGCTGCCGTCGAGCCTGGACTACTTGCCGTTGAGTCGTTCTGCGCTGCAGTTGCTGGTGCCTAATATTCCCTGCTTGGTTTCCGAACAGATTGCACGTCACGGCGGTGATGTGGATGCAGCCTTGCTGGCGAGTCTGCCTTTTATTCTTCCCGAGCGTGGTGTGGCGCGGGACTTGATTATGCAGTGGTTCCGCCATCGCCAGCTTCGGCCGAATGTCTATGCGCAGGTCAGTGGTCACGAAGCTATTGTGTCGACGGTGGGGCTGGGGCTGGGTATCGGCGTGGTGCCAGATCTGGTGTTAGACACGTCCTTTCTGCGTGAAAAGGTGCGGGTGGTGACGCTCGATCCGGAACTGCCGAGTATGGACATTGGGGTGGTGGTACGACGGCAGCGGCTGGCCGATGTACTGGTGCGTGCTTTTTGGGATTGCGCGCAGTCATCGTACCGCAGCGACAATTAATTTATCATGTGGGCCTTTCATTCCTTACTGGAGCTACGCTGAAAAATGGCTGATGAGCAAGCGGGTAAGAAGTCGATGCCGCAGTTTGAAAAAGAGGCTCTGCTGCTGATCGATGACCACGAAGAGGAAATCTCGGAGAACGGGAAGACCGTTCGCAAGCGGGGCATTTATCTACTGCCGAACCTGTTCACCACGGCGGCGCTGTTTTCTGGGTTCTTCGCAATTGTGTCGGCCATGAACGGTCAGTTTGAGGCGGCGGCCATTGCTATTTTTGTGTCGATGGTCTTCGACGGTCTTGATGGACGCGTGGCGCGGTTGATGAACGCCCAGAGCAAGTTTGGTGCGGAATACGACAGTCTTGCCGATATGGTGTCGTTTGGGGTGGCGCCCGCGCTGGTGGTGTTTAGCTGGGGCGTCTCTGAACTCGGCAAGTTTGGCTGGGCGGTGGCTTTCATTTATGTGTCTTGCGCAGCGCTGCGGCTCGCACGCTTTAACACCCAGATCGATACGGCCGATAAAAACTTTTTCACCGGATTGGCCAGTCCGGCCGCCGCTGCGGTGATGGCGGGGGTTGTTTGGGTGTCGGCGCAGGAAGGTTGGGTCGCTCAGGAATTACCGATCGAGTTGGCGGCAATAGCCGGGCTGCTGATGGCCATCATCGGCATGCTGATGATCGTTAATGTGCGCTACAACAGTTTCAAGGGAATCGACTTTAAAGGGCGGGTGCCTTTTGTCGTGATGATTCTGGTGGTGCTGGCCTTCGGCCTGATTTCCGTCGATCCTGCGCGCATTCTCTTGGGCATTGCGCTGGTCTATGCGCTCTCTGGCCCCGTACAGGCCAGCTACCGACGACTCAAAAAGCCGCCCTCGGTGTAACAAAAACGCGGGGGCGGCATCTGAGTTATATCGATAACAGAGGGCGCAATGATGCTAATCCGCAAGCCAGCCGATATTCCCAGTAGCGAAATTACCCCCGAATCCGTTTACCTGCGACGGCGGGAATTGATGAAGGGGGCTGTCGCTTTGGCTGGTGCTGCGCTTCTGCCGGGTGGCGTGTCGGCGGCGGAGTTGAAGGCGCTCAGCTACCGCGCCGCAGAGACTGCCGAAGACAATCCTTTTTACACCAGTGAAGCCCAGACCCCTTTCAAGGACGCGACCAGCTACAACAACTTCTATGAGTTTGGCACGGCTAAGGATGATCCCGCGCAATATGCAGCCGCACTGACAACAGACCCCTGGTCAATCGAGGTCGAGGGCGAGGTGGGCAAGCCCGGGCGCTACCATTTGGAAGATCTGCTGAAAGGCATGGATATAGAAGAGCGTGTTTACCGCCTGCGCTGTGTTGAGGCGTGGTCGATGGTCATTCCTTGGCTCGGTTTTCCGTTATCCACCCTGCTAGCCCGCTTTGAGCCCACGTCTAAGGCGAAGTATGTGCAGTTTGAAACGCTATTCCGCCCGTCGGAAATGCGCGGGCAGCGCTCGGCGTTCTCCACCATCGACTGGCCTTATACCGAGGGCCTGCGTATGGATGAGGCGATGCACCCGCTAACGCTGATGAGTGTCGGGATATATGGCAAGGTGCTGCCCAATCAGAACGGCGCGCCTATCCGCTTAGTGGTTCCCTGGAAATACGGTTTCAAAAGCATCAAGTCCATCACCAAAATCCGCTTTACCGAAAAACAGCCCCGCAGTAGCTGGCAACGCATTGCGCCCGACGAATACGGTTTCTATGCCAATGTGAACCCCGAGGTCGACCACCCGCGCTGGAGTCAGCGCTATGAACGTCGGTTGCCCAGCAGCCTCTTTACCCCTCAGCGAATAAAAACGCAGATGTTTAATGGCTATGCCGAGCAGGTGGCAAGCTTATATAAAGATATGAATCTGCGTTGTTACTATTAATCAGTAAGGTGTGAGCATGGCAAAAGAGGCGCTGCTGCGTATTGGTAAGCCGTTGCTGATAGTGGCGGCCATGTTGCCCTTGGCGGCACTCATTTATGCGGCGTTGAACAATGGCCTGGGTACAGACCCGGTAAAGGCCTTGATTGTTGAAACCGGGGAGTGGGCGCTTTGGCTGTTGCTTGCCTGCTTCGCGGTCAGCCCTCTCCGCTCGTGGTTCGGCGCGGCTTGGTTGCTGCGCTTTAGGCGGACGCTGGGGCTGCTGGCCTTCTTCTATGTGTCACTCCACCTCGTGATGGTCAGCAACTATCTGTTCTTCTGGGATTGGGCGGTTGTCGGAGAAGAGCTTTCGGAGCGGCCCTATATTATTGCGGGATTCTCTGCGTGGCTGCTGATGCTGCCGATGGCGGTTACGTCGAACAATTGGAGCGTTCGGCGCCTGCGCCGCAGTTGGCGGCGTGTCCACATGCTCATGTACCCCATCATGCTGCTTGCCTGGCTGCACATTGCTTGGCAAGTGCGCTCTAGTTATTTCGACGCAATTGTATACGGATTGATCATTTTTTCTCTTTTTCTTCAAAGAGTTAAAAAACTTCGAAAAAGCTGTTGACTCTCTTTGTTGGGTCTCTATAATGCGCCTCCTCTCTTGCAGAGACAGGCCTTCAGCCACCG
>NZ_CFHTQA010000067.1:0-8177 GCF_984394615.1 Spongiibacter sp.
TCGCCTGAATGCCAGCTACGAAGACAGCGCGGCCGCGGCGGACGATATCCGCGAGCGTATCGACGCCGTTGAAGGGGTGGCGGAGGCCTTGTTTGAGGA
This sequence comes from Spongiibacter sp., assembly GCF_984394615.1. Classification (NCBI taxonomy): domain Bacteria; kingdom Pseudomonadati; phylum Pseudomonadota; class Gammaproteobacteria; order Cellvibrionales; family Spongiibacteraceae; genus Spongiibacter; species Spongiibacter sp. The sequence continues at coordinate 100 of NZ_CFHTQA010000067.1, forward strand.
GTGGGAAGAAGAGCTTTCTCTCTACAGCAATGCTCGCTTGCGCGCAGAGAGCGCGTCGAAGCTGCGAGAAACCCAGAGCCGCTACCGTCGTTTGCGCGATAGCCTGCGCCGCTCCGAGAAAAGCCTTGATCCGGTGCTGGCGACGCTGCGCGACAATGTCCTCTATTTGAAGCACAACCTCAATGCCTCGGCGATCAGCGCCATCAAGGGCGAATTGACGGTGATCGACCGTGATGTCACCGCCCTGATTGCAAGAATGGACGAGGCGATCAGCGAGTCAGAGGGCTTTATTGCGCAGTTGCGTTAGGCAGCAAAGGAATGTCCGAATTTCTAAATACTCTGTCCGTAGGGCCTCTGTCGTCCGGGAGGCCCAAGGCACTACTCTGAGCACCGTATAACGTCCCAATAACAAGGTGCAGCACTATGTCATCACCGGAACACAGCGGCGCGGAGACTCCGCTGTCTTGTGAGTACGCAATTATCGGAACAGGCTTTGCCGGCATTGGCATGGCCATCGCGCTGAAAAAGCAAGGGCGCGATGACTTTGTGATTATCGAGCGCGCAAAGGATGTCGGGGGAACCTGGCGGGATAATCATTACCCCGGCGCGGCCTGTGATGTGCCTTCACATCTCTACTCCTTTTCCTTTGAGCCCAACACCGAGTGGTCGCGGGTGTATCCCAGTCAGCCTGAGCTGCACGCCTATCTGCGTGATGTGACGGATCGCTGGACGCTACGGCCGTACATCCGCTTCGAGCAAGAGCTGCAGGAGGCCCGTTTTGACGAGGCGACACAGCGCTGGTCTATTCGCTGCAACAACGGACTGTTGCTGTCTGCGCGGGTACTGATCAGCGGCAACGGCGGGCTTGCCGAGCCCAAGCTGCCGTCGATACCGGGTGTGGAGAGCTTTGCCGGGCATCATTTTCATTCTGCCAACTGGGACGACAGCTACGACCTCAAGGGCAAGCGGGTGGCGGTGATTGGCACCGGCGCGTCCGCCATTCAATTTGTGCCTGAAATCGCTGACAAACCCGATCAGCTGGACGTGTATCAGCGCAGTCCCAACTGGATTCTCCGTCGTGGAGACCGTCCCTATAAAAACTGGGAGAAATGGATTTTACGCAATGTGCCCGGCGCGCGTCTGGCGCTGCGGGCTGCCATCTACTGCTGGAACGAAATGCGGGTACTCGGGATGGTGATACACCCCTCGATCATGCGGCTGTTTGAGCGCGGGGCATTGGCACACATCCGACGCCAGGTTGCCGATCCGGCCCTGCGCGAAAAAGTGACACCGAACTATCCGATTGGCTGCAAGCGTATCCTGATTTCCAATGACTGGTATCCCGCCTTGCAAAAGCCCAATGTTGCACTGCTGACGGACGGTATTGGTGAGATTCGTCCACACAGCATTGTCGACAGCAAGGGTGTTGAGCGCCCGGTGGATTGCCTGATTTTCGCGACCGGTTTCCACGCAACGGAGAATCCGATAGCCGGGCGTATTTTCGGGCGCAATGGTCAGAGTCTGGCCGAGGCCTGGCGCGATGGCGAAGAAGCCTATCTGGGCACCACGGTGCACGGTTTCCCCAATCTCTTCCTGATCGTTGGCCCGAATGTCACCTTGGGACACAGCTCCATGGTGTACATGATCGAGACACAGATTCAGGCGATCAGCCGCCTGCTGAATGCCAGTGAAGAGCGGGGTGGGGCCGTGCTGGAAGTGCGCGATGAGGTTCAGGCGCGCTTCAATGAACGTCTTCAAGAGCGGCTTGCCGGATCAGTTTGGGCCAGTGGCTGCAATAGCTGGTACCAGCACCGCAGCGGGAAGATTACCCAGCTTTGGCCGGACTTTACCTTCCGTTTCCGTTCAGCTCATCGCGAGTTTAACGCGGACGACTACCGCTTTTATTCTGACGCCAAATAGCGATGCGGCAGGCGGCCTGATGAAGCCTGCCGTATAGGAGTAACAATAATGATAAGTGGAAAACTGGCCGAGCTTGCGCTCACGGCCGAGCGATTTAGCTGTGGCCTACGGCGCCATCATTGCGAGGTGGACGGACACCGCTGGCACTATCTTGAGGGTGGTTCAGACACGGCGGAGACCTTGGTGCTGTTGCATGGTTTCGGCGCGGATAAAGACAACTGGAACCGCTTTGCGGGCGCTCTGCGACGCGATTACCACATTCTGGTTCCCGACCTGCCGGGCTTTGGCGAGAACGCCTGTCTGCCCGGCCAGGACTATTCTATGCGCGCGCAGGCCGAGCGCTTGCACGCCTTTCTGCAACGTCGAGGCGTCAGTCGCTGTCATCTTGCGGGAAGTTCTATGGGTGGTCACCTGTCAGCGATCTATGCCTATCTGTACCCGGAGGCTGTCATGTCGGTCGGCCTGTACAACAACGGCGGCATCAAGGCGCCACAGCCCTGCAAGATGGAGCTGGCGTTAGCTGAGGGAGAGAACCTGCTGTTGGTGACGTCCGAAAAGGACTTTGAGCGTCTGATCGCACTGGTCTGCGAGAAGAAGCCGTTTATTCCCGGCCTGGTGCGACGTCATATGGCGAGGGCCGCCATGGCAAGACGCAATTGCATCGCCGGTATTTTCACCCAGTATCAGCGGGAAATTTACGGCGGATTGGAGAGTGTCCTCGACAAGCTCAGCCAGCCGGTATGGGTGGTGTGGGGCACGCAGGACCGCGTGCTGGACGTCAGCAGTTGCGAGGTCATGAGGCCGTTACTGCCGTCAGCCGAGTTTGACATTATGGATGACACGGGGCATCTGCCCATGCTGGAACGTCCGAAGCTCTGTGCGCAGCGCTATCGGGGTTTTCTTCGTCGTCGCGCTCAGGGCTAGCGACTTTTAGCGGGTCTGGTGGCGCCGCCGAAAGCTGCCGGGGGTCTCGTCGGTCATGCGCTTGAATGCCTGCGAGAAGCTGGAACCGTCTGCGTAGCTCAGGCGCTCGGCAATCTGCTCGATACTCAGTGGCGTGCCACGCAGCAGCTCCTCAGCCAGGGTCTGGCGAATCTCATCGCTGAGCTGACGAAAGGAACTGCCTTCGGCGTCGAGCTTGCGGCGCAGTGTGCGCGATGTCATGTGCAGGGCTGACGCCACGGCTTCCATATCCATTTGCAGTGAACGCTGCTGCAGGAGCAGGTCGCGCACTTTGCCCGACAGACCGCGTCGTGCATTGCGCGTGCTCAACAATTCTCCGCATTGTTTCGCGAGTAGATTCGCGGTGCTGGCATTGCCCATCACGCGGGGAACGTCGAGCACGGTATTGGATATCTCGAAGAGATTGCTGCCGGCATTGAAGTGCAGTTTGCCGGGGAAGGCGCGCCGGTATTCCTCCAGATACGGGGGTGGTCCGTGGCGGAAACGAATTTGCTCGACAGCATCCGGTTGCCCCAGCAGCTCTCCCAGAATCACCGCGGCTGCCGCCATATCGCGTTCCAGACAAAAACGCTGAACATCCTGAGGGATACCTTCGTCGTCGAAGGCGATGGTTGTCTTTTCGCGGTCCATGGAAATATTGAACGGCGCAAAAACAAAGGTCAGTTCCTGAAAATTGCGGGCCAGCTCAATGGCCTGACGGGCATTGGGGCTGCTGGCAATGGCGAAACCCCAGATTCCGTAGGTGGAAAGCTGGTAGCGTTGCCCGGCATGTAGCGCGAGTTCGGGGTTGTTGGGAAGCGCCCGTATCAGGTTGCGGACAATCGTGAGCTCGGACTGCGCCTCGACCACGGTCTCGGGATTGTAGAGTTGCTCCTCGCTAATCCCGCTATTGTGCAGCAGTTGCTGGCGAGAGACACCGCGCTCCTCTCCGAGCGCAACCAGCAATTGGGCACTCATTACACTGCGGCAGAAATCCCAGCGATACATGTGTCTCGGCTCCTTTGCTTATTACTGTTATGCGTCTTGCAGAGCGCGGCTATCATAAACTGGCGGCAATCAGCGGCGAAATGTACCGAACTGGCGGCGTCCGCGTGCTGTGATCATCCCCGCAAGGCGACAAAGTTGTCCGTAGATTGCGACAAATGTCCGAAAATCTCAATTGTTTGTGCTGTAAACTTTACTCGCTGCGCCTTACCCGCGTCGGCATAAAACAATGATAACGATGTTGTCGGTCTCCCTGCCGACGCAATCAAATGGAGTGGCATCTATGTTGTTCTACTCATCGGCCATGCGCCGACTTTTCGCTCGTTCAAGTTTGGCGATTGCTGTCAGCGCAGCATGCGCCGCCAATGCGGCTCCGGTACTGGAAGAAGTGCTGGTAACCGCGCAGAAACGCGCCCAGAGCGCCCAGGATATCCCTGTTGCGGTTACCGGCCTGGGTGGCGATCAGCTCGACAAACTGGGTTTTGAAAATGCCACCGATGTCTCGGCGCAAGTGCCGAACATGCAGGTGAGCGGCCCCTACGGCGATGTGCAGCCGATCTTCTCGATTCGCGGCGTCAGCATGTCGGATTACAGCTCCAACCAAGCCAGCCCGATTGGTGTGTATGTCGACGAAGCCTATCTCGGCCCGGTATACAGCCACGGTGCCAACTTTTTTGATGTAGAGCGGCTGGAAGTCCTGCGTGGCCCGCAGGGGACGCTGTACGGCAAGAACACCACGGGTGGTGCCATCAATATCATTACCCGTACCCCCGGCTTTGATGAAGGCCCCAGTGCCTATGTCAAACTCGGTGCGGGCAAATACGGTGCCACCACTGCCGAGGCGGCAGGTGAGATGGAATTGATTCCCGGCGTGTTGTCCGGTCGTCTCGCCGCCAGTGCCAAACGCAATGACGGCTACGTAGAAATCGTGGGCAAAGACGCCAACGGCGCGCAGACGGATTTTCTCGGTGGGCGCATGGTATTGAATTGGCGCATCAATGAATCCTGGGACGCGGTACTGCGCTATACCAAGTCCGGCAACGATTCGCTGAGCACACCGCCGCGCAATGAACCGCGTACCGATGTGCGGGGTCCGCTGCAAGGCGACTCCAACGGCTATATCGACTATATCGGCTATTCCCGCCCCAGCCGTGGTTTGGACTTCCATGAAACGGAAGCCAACCGTGTTGGCGCGCTGGTGACCAATACCGATCTGGCGGTGTTGACGGTGAACTACAACGCCGACAACTACACCCTGACCTCCGTCACCTCTTACCTGGATGCCGACTACTCTCAGGCGGCGGATACCGATGGCAGCCCCAATGGCCTGCTGGAAATTACCTGGGGTTCCGACTCGATCAGCTACAGTCAGGACCTGCGCTTCACGTCGAACTTCGACGGCATGTTCAACATTATTGCTGGTGTCTTCTACAGTGAAGAAACCATGGATATGAACAACCTCTACGATATTTACGACCAGATCCCCGATCTGCGCGTAGGCGTCTCCAGACCGGACAATATCCCAATCTTCCCGTATCTGCTGGACTTCGGTCAGTTGGATCAGCGCATGATTACCGAGAAGACCAGCGCAGCGGCATATACCCAGATGCGCTTCGACTTCACGGCCAACTTCGGTATGGATCTCGGCCTGCGTTATACCCGTGACGAGAACCGCCTGACCTACCTGAATATTTCTCGTCTGACCAACGACGGAGAGCCTGTTGGCTCCTACGTGCCGGGCAATAATACCGGTGTCGACAATGGCTGGATTACGCTGCCGCTGACGATTACCGACCTGCAGGATCTGCTGTCTGATCCGTTGGGTTCGCTGGCTGAGCTGCTGCAAGTCGGCTACACTCACGGTCCCTACACGACCGCGTCGGCCAAACAGCTTGAGGCCGTCGAGAACGAGTGGACCGGGAAACTCGGTCTGGACTATCGCTTCAACGACGAGTGGATGGTGTACACCAGCATCAGCCGCGGTTATCGCAGTGGCAGCTTCAACGGTGGCGTGTATTACGAGGAGCGCCCCCTGGAAACCGCCTATGCGGCGCCGGAATACATCGATGCCTACGAAGTGGGCTTCAAGGCCGACCTGTTTGAAAACAGCATGCGTTTGAACGTGGCTGCGTTCCTCTACGACTACACCGATCAGCAGTTCATTAACGTGGTGAACCTGTCGAACTTCCTCGAGAATGCCGGCGGTTCAAGCATTCAAGGGGTCGAAGCCGAGTTGTGGGCGCGCGTGACCGAGCGTTTGACCTTGCAGCTGGCGGTTGGCTATCTCGAGACGGAGTACTCGGAGTTGACGCTGGCGAATACCGAAACCATTGCCGACACCGACGATACGGTTGATCTGGCTGGCAACGAGCTGATTTCTGCGCCGAAGTGGAACTACAGCATCTCTGCCGACTACGATCTGCTGGTATTGGAGTCGGGCTATCTGAGTCTGAACGTGAACGCCAACTTCCAGGACGATCAGTGGTACAGCGCGTACAACGACGACAATGGCTATGGAGAGATCGGTCAGGATGCCTACTGGCTCTACAATGCGCGACTGAGCTGGTATGCCAGCGATGACAGTTACAGCATCTCTCTCTGGGGCAAGAACCTCGCTGATGAGGAGTACGATGTCTACGCCATCAACCTGCAGGCCGGTTTTGGCTTTGACCAGTACTTGGCTGGCGAGCCCCGCAGCTACGGTGCAGAGGTCACTCTGCGCTTCTGATTCACCCGGATCGCTCTTTGCAATAACACTTCAGGCCCGCCAATTGGCGGGCTTTTTTGTGTCTGTGACGATGCGGCGGCTTCAAGTGATGTTAGAACCAGCCTCGGATCCCGATAAGCCACTGCTCGCTCTGCGCTGTTTCCGCAAAATCGCGCTGGTCCCCCAGCGTTCGGTGCCACGCCAGTCCAACCGCAGCGCTGTCTCCACCTCTGCCAGTCCGCTACCCAGCGAGCGCTCGCGATCCGTCTCGCTGTGGGCGATAAGGGTGATTTCCGGCTCCAGAATCCACTGCTGCGTGAATCGCAGTTCGTAGCCCAGCTCAATTTCCGCCGTCACCATGCCGTCGTCATCAACAAACAGTGCCGCGTCAGTTTCGACATTGAACGGGGCGAGCCCCTGCACACCGAGCACCAGGGCGTTGTTAGCGTCTCCGTCATCAATATGGCGGCGCAGTCCGGTTTGAAGATCCCAGAACGGGGCGATCGCGCGGCTATACAGCAGTTGCAGCGCGGCTTCGTCGGTACTGCCCGCCTCGGCGCTGCGCTCCAGCTTGACCCAGAGTTTGTCGATATCGTGGCCCAGCCAGGCCTCCATATCTACTGCACTTTCGCGCTGGTCGCTGCGACGTTCCAGTTCGTTGATGATTACGCTGCCAAGCATCGGGTCGGCTTTGCCACCCGCCAGTGCGGTATTGCCCAGGCAGCTGCCGAGTAAAAGAATGGTTGCCTTTTTCATGCGGCACCTCCAATCACTCGCACCTCGCGAAACATGCCGGGCATGTGGAAACTCAGGTGGCAGTGATAGGCCCAGCGGCCGACCGCATCGGCGCTGACCAGATAGCTGATTTTGGAGCCGGGCTGCACAATGATCGTATGCTTGCGTGGAATACGCAGCGGCTCACCGGTTTCCAGTTCGCTCCACAATCCGTGTAAATGAATGGGGTGAGTCATCATGGTGTCGTTAATCAATACGATGCGCAGGCGCTCACCGAAGCGCAGCAGAATCGGTTCGGCATCGTCGAACATTACGCCGTCCATCGACCACATATAGCGGCTCATATTACCGGTCAGATGGATTGCCAATTCCCGCTCCGGGTCGCGGCGATCCAGTGTTTTACCGAGATTGAACAGCTGACTGTATCGCAGCACTCGGCGACCGTAGCGCTGTGCGTGCTCGCGCAGTCCAATGCCGGGATCGTCGAGGCCATTGGTGGGCATCTGCGCCTGCATATCCACGCCCGGGTTGTTTTCACTGGCAGGGTGACTAATTACCGCGCGGCTGCCAGCGCCTGCAGGGGCAATCGGCGCATCTGAGGGCACGGTCCGGCTGTGCATGCCGTGGTGACGGTGATCCATCTCCGCTGGCGGCCTGTGTCCGGCATGGCTGTCCCTGTCGCGCGACATGTCGCGTTGGTCCATCTTTCCGTGGTTCATACTGCCGTGGTCCATATCACCCGGCGGTGTGGCGGGATTGGGTGTATGAC
>NZ_CFHTQA010000068.1:0-7724 GCF_984394615.1 Spongiibacter sp.
CGGCCTTGCTTTCACCCTCGGCGTAGTCCGCCGTAATTTCCTGCTTGAATGGCACATAATCCACGGTGCCAGTCGCGGCCAGATGATCGCGCACGTACTCGTACCCTTTGGTGGAACCGGGGTTGTTATTGAAGGTGACGCAGGGCGAAACCACATCGATAAAGGCAAAGCCATTGTGGCTGATCGCCGCTTTGATCAGCGGTACCAGTTGCGCGCGATCACCGGAGAAGCTGCGCGCCACAAAGGTCGCCCCCAGTTGCAGGGCAATACTGACCAGGTCGATGGCTTCAAAGGGGTTGGGCTCGCCTTTTTTGCTGATGGAGCCGACATCCGCCGTGGCGGAGTCCTGCCCTTTGGTGAGTCCGTAGCAGCCATTGTTCTCGACAACATACAGCATGTTCACATTGCGACGTACCGCATGGGTGAACTGCCCCATGCCGATAGACGCGCTGTCCCCATCGCCGGACACGCCCACGTAAATCAGGTCCCGGTTCGCCAAATTGGCACCGGTCGCTACCGACGGCATACGTCCGTGAACCGAGTTAAAACCGTGGGATTTACCGAGAAAATAGGTCGGGGTTTTCGAACTGCAACCGATACCGGACAGCTTGGCAACACGGTGCGGCGGAATCGACAGTTCAAAGCAGGCCTGCACAATCGCGGCACTGATGGAGTCATGACCGCAGCCAGCGCAAAGCGTGGAAATGGCGCCTTCGTAATCGCGGCGGGTATAACCCAGTTCATTAGTCGGTTGTTCGGGATGACGAAACGCGGGACGCAGGTAACTCATCAGCCGTTCTCCTTAGCCGCACGCAGCGGTTGGACTTTATTTTCGTCGAGCTGTTGGCGAATTTCTTTCTCGATCTGGCGGGCAGTAATCGGCATCCCGCCATAGTTGAGAATCGGAATGAGGCTTCGCGGCGAGATCAGCAGCTCATTGACCAACAGCGTACGCATCTGTGCATCGCGGTTCTGCTCTACCAGAAACAGCGTGTCGTGCTCGGCAATGAACTTGTCGACGGAGGCATCGAAAGGGAAGGCACGCAGACGGAGACTGTCGACGGTAATGCCGCTGTCTCTCAGGGCAGCGACCGCTTCGAGTGTGGCATCGCGGCTGGTGCCGAAATAAATCACCCCGACTTTGCTGCCCTGCCCAATCACTTCGGCGTCAGGCACATAGGTCTTGGCCGTATCCCACTTTTTCAGCAGGCGCTGCATATTGTATTCATAGGCTGCACTGTCTTCGGTGTACACCGCGTATTCATCCCGCGACGTGCCACGGGTAAAGAAAGCGCCTTTCTCCGGGTGCGTGCCAGGATAGGTGCGATAGGGAATGCCGTCACCATCGCTGTCCAGGTAGCGACCAAAGCGCTCACTCATCGCTTCCAGCTGCTCGCTGGTGTAAACCTTGCCGCGCTGGTACTCACGCGAGTCGTCCCACTTCAGCGGTGGCGACATGCTGTCGTTCATGCCCAGATCGAGATCATTCATGATGATCACTGGCGTCTGGAGCTGCTCGGCAAGGTCGAAGGCCTCAGCGCCCATATCGAAGCATTCGGCGGGCGTCGAGGGGAACAGCAATACGTGCTTGGTATCGCCGTGCGACGCGTAGGCGCAGGCCATAATGTCAGACTGTTGGGTGCGCGTGGGCATACCTGTTGACGGCCCCGCCCGCTGCACATTCACCAGCACGCAGGGAATCTCGGCAAAGTAGGCCAATCCGAGGAATTCGCTCATCAAGGAAATGCCGGGGCCGCTGGTCGCCGTAAACGAACGGGCGCCATTCCAGCTCGCACCGATCACCATTCCAATGGCCGCCAGCTCATCTTCGGCCTGCACAATGGCGTAGTGTTTATTGCCGCTGGCGGGGTCGATACGCAGTCGGCGACAGTACTTGTCGAAGGCATCGACTACCGAGGTGGATGGGGTAATCGGATACCAGGCCGCAACGCTGGCGCCACCGTAAATCGCACCCAGTGCCACGGCGGTATTGCCGTCCAGCAGAATCTGATCACCGACGGCATCGCGGCGTTCAACGCGAATCCCCAGCGGGCATTCAAAATTGTCCCGGGCGTAGTGATAGCCCAATTCCAGCGCGCGCACGTTTGGCGTAATCAGTTTTTCCTTGCCTCGAAACTGATCTGAAACCAGCGTGGTAAGCACGTCAAACTCGATATCAAGCAGCGCTGACAGGGCACCCACATAGATCACATTGCGAAACAGTTGCTGCTGGCGCGGATCGCTGAATTCCCGCTGGCAGAGGTCACGCAGGGGAATACCGATAAACTGCACGTCGCTGCGCATCAGGCGCAGGTCAAGCGGTTTACTGGAGTCGTAAAGAAAGTAACCGCCAGGTTCCAGTTCCTGAATATCCTTGGCCATGCTCTGCGGGTTCACACAGACCATCATATCCACGCCGCCGCGTCGCCCGAGAAAGCCCTTCTCATTCACCCGCACTTCGTACCAGGTGGGCAGGCCCTGAATATTCGAGGGAAAGATATTTTTGGGGCTGACCGGCAGCCCCATACGAAACAGCGCCTTGGCAAACATATTATTGGCGCTGGCCGAGCCGGTGCCGTTGACGTTGGCAAACTTGATAACGAAATCGTTAACCGCTTCTATACGCTTCATCTCAGACACCCTGCCCCGCCTTGGTCACACTGTAATAGAACTTCTGCATATCCCAGGCAGCGGTTGGACAGCGCTCGGCGCAAAGCCCGCAGTGAAGGCAGACGTTTTCGTCTTTGATCATGGCCCGACCTGTGCGCAGATCGTCTGATACATACAGACTCTGCTCGTTATTATTGGCCGGCATTTTCAGCACCTGACGCAGGGCGTCCTCGGGATCTTCCTCGTCATTCACCGTAAACGTGAGGCAGTCCGTCGGGCAGATATCGATACAGGCATCGCACTCTATACACAGCTTTTCGCTGAACACCGTCTGCACATCGCAGTTCAGGCAGCGCTGCGCTTCGTTGAAGGCGGTGGTGGCATCGAAACCAAGTTCGACTTCCAGTCGGCGATCACTGAGGGTTTTATCCAGCTCTGCCTGCGGCACCACATAGCGTGTATCGGTTTCAATGCCGCTGTCGTAGCTCCATTCGTGAATCCCCATTTTCTGACTGACCAGACTCACCCCCGGTGGTGGCCGGTCGGTGAGCGATTCTCCGTTGCAGAACAGGTCAATGGAAATCGCGGCTTGATGACCATGGGCCACCGCAGTGATGACATTTTCCGGCCCAAAGGCCGCATCACCACCGAAGAACACCTTGGGATTGGTGGACTGGAAGGTCACAGCATCGACCTCCGGCAACTCCCACTTGCCGAATTCAATGCCGATATCCCGCTCAATCCACGGGAAAGCATTTTCCTGGCCGATGGCAATCAATACGTCGTCGCAGGCCATATCGACCGGCGGCTCGCCCGTGGGAATCAGCTCGCGGCGACCGCTGTCATAAACCGCCTTCACCTTTTCAAAACGCATACCCACCAGGCGGCCATTCTCAATAAGGAACGCCTTGGGCACATGGTTATCGTAAATAGGGATGCCCTCGTGCTGGGCATCTTCTTTCTCCCAGGGTGAGGCTTTCATTTCTTCAAAGGGACTGCGAACAACCACTCGCACATCCTCGCCACCCAGGCGACGTGCGGTGCGACAGCAATCCATTGCGGTGTTACCGCCGCCGAGTACCAGCACCCGCTTACCCACTTTCTCGATATGACCGAAGGCTACATTCGCCAGCCAGTTAATACCGATATGAATATTGCTGTCCGCCGCCTCGCGACCGGCGATATCCAAGTCGCGCCCCTGCGGAGCACCACTGCCGACAAACACCGCGTCGTAGTCTTTTTCCAGCAGGGCTTTCAAGCTGTCGACATAGTGATTGAAGTGCGTCACTACGCCCATATTCAAAATAAAGCCGACTTCCTCGTTCAATACACTTTCCGGCAAGCGGAACGCGGGAATCTGGCTGCGCATAAAACCGCCGCCCGCAGGTTGCTCATCGTAGAGATCAATGCTGTATCCCAGCGGCATCAGGTCTCGCGCGACCGTCAGCGAGGCGGGGCCGCCGCCTACCAGTGCAATGCGTTTACCATTTTTCTTCTTGGGAATGTCCGGCAGCCGCGACGAAATATCGTCTTTCAGATCTGCCGCTACACGCTTGAGTCGGCAGATCGCAACGGGCTCTTCCTCCACCCGTCCCCGGCGACACGCCGGCTCGCAGGGCCGGTCACAGGTACGCCCCAACACCCCCGGGAAAACATTGGATTCCCAGTTGATCATATAGGCATCGGTATAACGCTGTGCGGCAATGAGGCGAATGTATTCCGGTACCGGCGTGTGAGCCGGACAGGCATATTGGCAATCTACAACCTTGTGGAAGTATTCCGGGTTCTTGACGTCGGTCGGCTTCAATGCGTCCCCTCTCTTATGCTGCGCCAATTATTGTTATGGCAGGTCAGTGAGCAGACAAAATGTCTGCGCAAATTACAGCACAGCAAAGAGCAAAATTCACCAGCTAAATGGCGACATTTCCATGTCTAAAAAGCGACAGCCAATATCTTGAACCAAAAAAAGCCGACCCGAAGGTCGGCATGCATGGAGCACAGCCAACAGGAGAACTCCTAGAAGCTGTATTTAATTTCCGCGCCGTACACCACGCCTTTGTTAAGTGGCGCGAAAGACGCCCCAGGACCACCGAAAGCGGCTGGCAACTGAGTGTCATTCCCGTGGGTCACTTCGTCTTTTAGATTCTTCCCGAAGATCGTGTAAGTAAACCCGCCTTTGGTGTTATAGCTGATTGCGGCATCAACCATATCGGCGGAATTCAGCACACCCAGGTTATCATCGGTATAGGCAGAGGGGTCACGATGATTGTAGCCAACCCGCGCGCTAATCATATCGCCGTCATTAACGTCGTACTGCCACGTCAAGCTGGTGCCATATGTCCACTGCGCCAGTCGAGGTAAGGCCAGACTCTTATCTTGGCCATTGATCACGCCATCACGGTTCAAGTCTTCGCGCACAGTGTCGTAATCACCATCCAGATACCCGGCATTCATAGAAAGGACCAAGTGATCCCCAAGCCCTGCCAACAACTCAAACTCGGCACCCGTAATTGTCGCATCCGCGGAATTCACGATGACTTGGCCAACACCTAACCCTGGCACAGCGAAGTTAACCTCCCGCTGCATATCTTCAATTTCGTTCTGGAAAACCGCAGCATTCACACGAAGCCGACCATCGAATGCATCAACTTTCACACCTACCTCCAACGAGTCTTGTTTCTCCTCGTCGAAAGGCCCGGGGCTTGCTCCGGGAACCGTGTTGCGTTGGTTATAACCACCCGAGCGGAAGCCCTGGCTGTAACTCGCATAAATCTGCGTGGTCTCGAACGGATACCATTGCAAGCCAACTTTTGGTGATACGTTGCTCCAGCTTTCCTCATCCTCGAAATCGTAAGATGTACATTCTCGAGCATCGGTACTACAACCGTTGAATGGAATGGTCGCTATCTTGGCGTCTTTCGTCTCGTCGGTGTAACGCAAGCCAGCAATCAACGAGAGCGTATCACTCAACTTATAGTCAACCGCTGCGAAGGCACCCCAAGTTTCTGTCTCTTGCTCGCCCCCACCGGCAATATCGGTGGTTCCAAATACTAGGATACGGCGCTCTATGTACAGCAAATCTTGAGTGAAGTAATACAACCCAGCGGTAACATCAAACCGCTCATTCAACAGTATGTTATAGCGCAGTTCATTACTGAACTGCTCTGCTTCCATATAGGTTTCTGAATGGAAAAAAGGCGTTGGCGATGCATCAATATCCGAGACTGCTAAGGTATTCAGGTCTTTCCAACCAAAGATATTCGTCAGGCGCCCCTCGCCAACATCGCGAACATGCTCCAACGAGAGTCGATCCCACTCAATGGTGTAACTGCCCTCTTCATCAACAGCAAAATCGAAAGTATCGCGATCAAACAAGGCATGGTTTTGCCCTGCAGGCCCGTCACCATCACCACTGCTTTGCTCGTACTTGAGCGTGGTTTCTGCATTGGCATCACCGGCATGCAAATAAGTCAGGCCACCTCGGACGATCCGCATATAGGATTCGCCGAAGTCATCATTGTCGTTAGCCCGGTTTTCGAAATAGCCACCGTCTTTATTGAAGTACACCGCGAATTTACCCAGCAGTTTGCCTTCAACGAGAGACCCCGAGGTCGAAAGAGAGATATAGCGATTATTGCCCGACTCCATAGACGCCCGTGCTTTCAGCCTGAACTCTTCCGTAGGATCAGTAGTACGCACCAGAACCGCACCACCTGTTACATTTCGCCCGAACAGAATGCCCTGCGGGCCACGCAGTACCTCGATACCTTCCATATCGAACTGGTCGAAGACGACACCGGAATTCGTGCCTTGATATACACCGTCAATGAACACACCCACGGTAGGGTCGATACTGGGGATCGAGCTGTTTACACCCAGCCCGCGGAACGAGAAATTAGCCACCCCTTTGGCCGTGCCAACATCGTCCATCGAGACGTTTGGCATGGTGTAAGACAAGCTCTGCAAGTCCCTCACAAAAAGGGCCTCTAATTGATCTTCACCGAATGCAGTAGCCGCTATGGGCACATCTTGAAGCTTTTCAGCCTCCGCTTTTTTGGTACCGGTAACGAGAACCTCTTCCAATAAGACCGACTTGTTCTGGGCGATTGCAGGCAAACTCAACATCGAGCCCGCAGCCACGGCAGATAGCAGTCGAATGGCGGTTACCAGGGGTTTGTTTCGCATGGTTATTTTCTCCCGTTGCGCTTATCTTATAGTTGTAAACGGCAAAATCAGCGTGGCATAAATCCGCCAAAACGCAAGCGAATTTCGAAAAAAGTGCGGCGATATGACAGCCACTGTCCATGTGCGCCAGCTCCCAAACTGGGGATGCGGTAAATATCCTGAAGAACTATCTACCAAACCCCCTGCCTATACTGCTCATAAGTGGTCGTATACCGCTTTATCCCCAAGGAGAGAGTTTACCGGGCACAACGCCAAGCACGGACGCCTCAAGTACCGAGTAATAAGAAGAGGCAAACATCATGTCAAAGACACCGAACTTCACAATGAAAGCACTTGCGCTGGTGATCGGCAGCACCGCGCTGTTAAGCGCCTGCGGAGGTTCGTCCGGCGGCAGCAGCGGCAGTGGATCAACCAGTTTTTCCGTGACCGATGCACCGGTCGACGACGTCGAGATCGTCAAAGTCACCTTCAGCCGCATTGATCTGAAACCCGCAGATGATGATGCCGAGGTGCTCAGCTACGAGTTCGACGAGCCCGTAACTATTGACAACCTGCTCGCCCTGACCGGCAACGATGCCGAACCGATTTTGGAAGGTGTAGACGTTCCCCCGGGCGACTATCAATGGCTGCGAGTTTATGTGGATGGCGGGATTCCCAATTCCAGCGTCACCCCGGAACTGGGCAATGAAACCGACCTGTTCATCCCCGGCCAGCAAAATGGCAACGCAAACGGCCAGCCTCGCTTCCTCCAACTCAACACCGGCTTCACAGTAGCGGCGGGGAGTCGCAGCGATTTCACCATAGATTTCGTCTTGCGCAAGGGCCTGACCAAGCCTGCGAATGCAGACCACTACCTGCTTCGCCCGGCGATGCGACGTAACCGTCCGGTGAACCCCATACTTAATTCAAGTTTGCAAATTTGATTCGTG
>NZ_CFHTQA010000069.1:0-6728 GCF_984394615.1 Spongiibacter sp.
CGTTGGCGGCCGGCCCCTGCAGTTTTTTCTGCGTTGGCGGCCCGCCACTGCGCGTCAGAGCGTTCTCTGCCGTTGCTGAGTGCCGAGAATATTCGCGCCTTTGCCAAGGCGGAAGTGGCGAAGTTAGCCCCCGGACAGCGCTATGTTCGCGGCCTCTACGCCGGGGGCACTCTTTGCTACGAGACGCTGCTGATGCTGTCGCCCGTGTTGGGCGAGGTCTATTCGAACCTTGCCAGTGATCCCGCCTGTCAACTGCCCGAGCTGATGAGCAGTGTTCAACACAGCGTGGTGGATTTGGGCGACGACGCCTACACCCAGGGGCGCGCTCACCCGATGATCGATCCTACGCTGCGTATGCAGCGTATTGCCCGCGAAGCCGACGACCCGGAGGCCGCCGTGCTGTTGCTCGACCTGGTGCTGGGCTTCGGGGCTCACGACAATCCCGCCGCCGAGCTGGTGGAGGCGATTACCGTGGCCCGGGCTAAAGCCGCCGAGGCGGGGCGTTACCTGCCTGTGATCGTCAATCTCTGTGGCACCGATGCCGACAGTCAGCAATGCAGCGAACAGCTATCACTGCTGCGCGACGCCGAGATTACTGTTGCCTGGAGCAACGCAGAAGCGGTGCGCATGACGCTGGCACTGCTGGGAGAAATTCATGGCTGATAACACGACACCAAGGCTGTTTTTACAGGACATTCACGTTATCAACATCGGTCTGGATCTGTTTTCCGACACGCTTCAGGCCCAGCAGGTTGCCGTGACTCAGCTGCAGTGGGAGCCCCCTGCGCAGGGCGACCCGGAGCTGATGGATATGTTGAATGATCTGCTTTAAGTACCGGTAAAAAAGGTGCCGGTAAAACAGCTCAAGCGCGAGCGCACCGCGCCGGGAAATAGGCAGAAGACGAATAGCGATCAAGAGGTAGTCATGACTGATCTCAAACAGAAAATTGAAGCCGCCAACCAAAAGACGATGGAGATTATTCTCTCCGGCAGTCCGATGTTGGTAGATGTCGCACCGGCACGCGAAGTGGTGCCGGGGATGACCGACAATATGATTCTGCATTCAGCCCCGGCCATTGCCTGGGAAGACATGTGTGGCCCGCACAAAGTGGGCGTGATTGGCGCCGCTCTGTGGGAGGGGCTGGCGAGTTCGCCGGAAGATGCCGACAGCAAAATTCGCCGCGGCGAAATTCTGGTCGAGCCCTGTCACCATCACGACAGCGTGGGTGCCGGAGCCGGGATTACCTCCGCGTCCACACCGATGCTGGTGGTTGAGAATACCACCTACGGAAACCGTGCTTACAGCTGTATTTCCGAGGGCGGCGGCCTGCGTCTGCTGAAGTGGGGGGCCTATGATGAGGATATCGCCAAGCACTTGAGCTGGCAGGCAGAGGTGCTTGGCCCAGTGCTGCAAAAGGCCGTGCGTGCTTCTGGTGGCATTGATGTAAAAAGCATTGTGTCCCGCGCTGTACAGATGGGCGATGAGTGTCACAACCGCACCGTTGCTTCGACGGGGTTGTTCCTCAAAGAGCTCTACGGTACGTTGGTGGATATTGACGGTGTTTCCGATAAAGACCTGCTGGACTCGATCCGCTTTATGGTCGAGGCCGATCAGTTCTTCCTCCACGGCATTATGGCCGCCGCCAAGGCCATTCTGCTCCCGGCCAAAGGCTTGTCTCACAGCACCATCGTGACCGCAATGGCTCGCAACGGCGTGGAATTCGGGATTCAGGTTGCCGGTCTGGGCGACCGCTGGTTCCGCGCTCCGGCGAATCCGGTCAATGGTCTGTACTTCCGTTCCGAATGGAGTGACAAGGACGCGGCGCCGGATCTGGGCGACAGCGCCATTACCGAAACCGTGGGCTTGGGCGGCTTTATTCAACCCGCTGCGCCGACGGTGCAGCAATACGTGCAGGGCAGCCTGCAGCAGGCGATTGCCAACACCCAGGAAATGACGCAGATCTGTGCGGCCAGCAACAACGATGTACGCATTCCCGCCATGGACTTTGCTGCGGCCCCCATCGGCATTGATATTCGCAAAGTAGTACAGACCGGCATTGCTCCGCTGATTGATACCGCCATCACACACAAAGAGGGCGGTTTGATCGGCGCCGGCGAAGTGCGCGCGCCGATCGCTTGTTTCGAGCAGGCGTTGAAGGCCTTTGCCGCCGAATACATGCAGTGAGGGGGGCGTGGTGAATCTTCCTGAACGCATACACGAGGCAAATCTGAACGCGCTGGACGCCATGCGCCAGGCGAATCCGGTCTGGGTGGATGTGCGCCCGGCGTTGGAGGTTTTACCGGGCATGAGCAAAAACACCGTGCTGCATGCCGGACCGCCCATTGCCTGGGAAGACATGTGTGGCCCGCAGAAAATGGGCGTGCAGCAGGCACTGATTTACGAAGGGCTGGTCGACGATGAAGAGGCCGCTGCGGCAATGATTCGCGCCGGGGAAGTGGTGCTGGCGCCCTGTCATGAATACCAGGCCGTCGGCGGCATGGCCGGTATCACCAGCGCTTCCAGTCCCATGGTGGTGGTGCGCAACGAGCAACACGGCAACTACGCGTACTCCCAGTTGTTCCAGGGGCCGGCTGGCGGTTTGCAGGACCGCGACGCCTACAATGTCGAGGCGCGCAAACAGTGGCGCTGGCTGGATTCGGTGCTGGGTCCAACACTGGCGGCGGCGGTGAAAGAAGTGGGTGGCCTGCCGGTAAAGCCGATTATTGCCCGTGCACTGGAAATGGGCGACGAGTGCCACAACCGCAATAGTGCAGGCAGTTCGCTGATTCTCAATGCGCTGGTCGAGGCCATGTTCAAAACCTGTCGCGACCGCGAAACACTGCGCCAGAGCATTGCTTACTTGAGCTGGGCCGATCAGTTTTCGCTGTGTGTGTCGATGGCGGCCGCCAAGGCCACTACTGACGCGGCCAAGAATATTCCCTACAGCACCGTCGTGACCACAATGGCCCGCAATGGCGTGGACTTTGGGATCAAGGTCAGCGGCCTTGGCGAACAGTGGTTTACCGGCCCTGCCCAGCGCGTGGAAGGCCTGTATTTCTCCTCAGACTGGGGCGATGACGACGCGGTGCCGGATATGGGCGACAGCGCCATTATGGAAACCTACGGTATTGGCGGTCATGTTCAGGCTGCGGCACCGGCGTTGCAGCAGTTTGTTTCCGGGTCTTTCAGCCGCGCGGTTGCGCTGACCCGCGAAATGGGTCAGATCACGGTTGGCACGATGGATGAATACCGTATTCCGAACATGGATTTTGCAACGGCGCCCATCGCCACGGATATCCGCAAAGTCGTGCAGACCGGGGTGACGCCGGTTATTGATACCGCCATCGCCCACAAGAAGGGCGGGGTGATCGGCGCCGGGCAAACCCGTGCACCGCAGCAATGTTTCAGCGAAGCCCTGCGGGCCTTCGCTGCTAAATACCGAACACCGGGAGCCGCTTGATCCGGAGCCAACATGAGTGCACTGATCGACATTCGCCATCTGACCACGGTATACGAGACCCGCGCAGGCGTGGTCAAAGCCGTAGACGATATTTCCTTTGCCGTGGCGCGGGGAGAAACCCTCGCGCTGGTGGGGGAGAGTGGCTCGGGCAAGAGCAACGCAGTGCTGTCGATTCTCGGCTTGATCCAGTCGCCGGGAAAAATCAGTCAGGGCGAGATTCTGTTTGACGGTGACGACCTGTTGAGTCTCAGTGAAGAAGACTTCCGCCGCCTTCGTGGTAACCGTATTTCCATGGTTTTTCAGGACCCGATGACGGCGCTGAACCCGCTGTTGAGTCTCGGTCGTCAACTCCGGGATATCGTGATGCAACACCTAGGCATGAACCGCGCGCAGGCGCAGCAGCGCGCAATTGAACTGATGACCAAGGTCGGCATTCCCGACCCCGAGTCCCGGCTGAGCGACTACCCGCACCAACTGTCCGGCGGGATGCGTCAGCGGGTGATGATTGCCATGGCGCTGGCTTGCGAGCCCGACCTGCTGATTGCCGATGAGCCCACCACGGCGCTGGATGTCACGATTCAGGCGCAGATTGTGGCACTGATCAAAGAGATCCAGCAGGAATTCAATATGGGCGTGATCTGGATTACCCACGATCTTGGCCTGGTGGCGACGATGGCTGACCGGGTGATGGTGATGTACGCCGGTCGCATTATTGAAACCGCGGACGTACAGGCACTTTATGCCTCGCCGCGCCATCCCTATACCCGCGCATTGCTGGATTCGATGCCGAGAGTCGATCAGGCTCCAGACGGCCCGCTGCGCGCAATACCGGGAATGACACCGGATCGGACAGTGGATACCGGCGCCTGCCGTTTTGCCGACCGCTGCGCCTTCGCCGAAGAGCATTGCCGAACAGAAGAACCGGCGCTGGTGGCTGACGATAGTCGCCAACACGCCGTGAGTTGCTGGAAGTGGGAAGCACTGCCTGCCTCCGCCGCACAGGAGGCATCGCAATGACCGCGCCGCTGATTACGGTTGATGATGTTGCCGTCCATTTCCCGGTTGAAGGCGGCGGACTGCGCCGACAGGTGCTGGGAACGGTGAAAGCCCTGGACGGGATTACCTTTACCATCAAGCGGGGCGAAACCCTTGGCTTGGTCGGCGAGTCCGGCTGTGGCAAGTCGACGGTAGGTCGGGTGATTATGAATTTGCTGGCGCCCTCTGAAGGTCGCGTCAGTTTCGATGGTGAAGACCTTACGCGGCTGAAATCACGTCAGCGCAGAGAGCTTCGCAAGCGCATGCAAATGGTCTATCAAGATCCCTATGCCTCGCTGAATCCGCGAATGACCGTCGGTCAGATTGTCGGTGATCCGCTGGCCATTCACGGTTTGTATCGTGGCCGCAAAAAACTCGAGCGCATTCAATACCTGCTGGATATTGTCGGCTTGGGCACAGATTGTATTGACCGCTATCCCCATCAGTTTTCCGGTGGACAGCGTCAGCGGGTGGGGATTGCCCGAGCGCTGGCCGTCGACCCGGAGTTCATTGTGCTGGATGAGTCCATTGCTGCACTGGACGTCTCTATTCAGGCGCAGATCATCAATCTGCTGCAAAAGTTGCAGGCAGAGCTGGGCCTGACCTATCTGTTTATTTCTCACGACCTGTCCGTGGTTCGTCATATTTCTGACCGGGTCGCGGTGATGTATTTGGGTAAGATTGTTGAGATTGGCAGCAGCGAACAGATTTATCAGAACCCCATGCATCCCTATACCCAGGCGCTGCTGGCCTCTGTGCCGGTTCCCGATCCGGTACTGGCGTCCGCACGCGGCGCAGCACCGTTAAAAGGGGAGTTGCCCAGCCGCCTCAATCCTCCGCAGGGTTGTCGCTTCTCCGATCGTTGCCCCAAGGCGACGTCGCTGTGTCGTGAGCAGGAGCCGTTCACCACGGTTCGCGAACCCGGTCATATGCTGGCGTGCCACCACGCCTGAGCCCCCGCTTACAGTCGTTCTGTCTCTTTCCAAGTCTTTGTTTCTGAAGGCCTATACCGCTTTGCGCACCAAAATTGCATAGCCGTGTATATGCGCGCCTTAACACCGCTGTGACATTGCAGATTCATCGCCAAAAAAATCCCGCCAATGCTTGCCAAGCGAACATTTGTACGTATAATGAAACTATAGTTCGCGATAAGAACATTTGTTATCGCAAGCGCCTCCCAGATTCTGGCGAGAAACATCCTTCCGGCGATACGGAGTTCACATGTCTTATTCCATGCTCATCGACGGCTGCCTGGTTCAATCTGAATCCTGCTATCCCGTAGTCAACCCTGCCACTGAAGAACTGATTGCTCAGGCGCCAGACTGCAGTAAAGAGCAGTTAGATGCGGCGGTAACCGCGGCAAAAGCCGCGCAAGCCGAGTGGGCTGTCGATGAAGAAAAGCGCAGAGCGGTATTAGTGGCCTGTGCCGATGCACTGCGTGCCAACGCCGAGTCATTGGCGGCGATCCTCACCGCAGAGCAGGGCAAACCGCTGGCAAAAGCTCAAAACGAAATTATGGGGGCGGCCGCCTGGTTGAGTTACAGCAGTACGCTGGAATCGCCGGTAGACATTATTAAAGATGACGACGCATCGCGCGTTGAAGTTCACCGCCGCCCGCTGGGTGTCGTGGCCGGCATTGTGCCGTGGAATTACCCGGTAATGACCACGATGTGGAAGCTGGCGCCGGCGCTGATGGCGGGCAACACCGTGGTACTCAAATCGTCGCCATACACGCCGCTGGCAACACTCAAGGTAGCCGAACTGTTCAAAGACATTATTCCGCCGGGGGTTGCCAACTTCCTCAGTGGCGGCGATGACCTGGGTAAGTGGATGAGTGCGCATCCGGGGGTCGCCAAAGTCAGCTTCACCGGATCAACCCGTGCTGGCAAAAGTGTGGCCGCGTCGGCAAGCAATGATCTCAAACGTCTTTTACTGGAGCTCGGCGGCAACGATGCCGCCATTGTTCTGCCGGGCGTAGACCCGAAAACCGTGGCGCAGAAGCTGTACACCGCGGCCTTCGAAAACTGCGGTCAGGTCTGCGTTGCCATCAAGCGCATCTATATACACAAAGAAATTTACCCGGCGGTGGTTGCGGAGCTGAAGGCCTGCGTTGAAACCGCCGTCGTGGGCAATGGAACCGACCCGGAGGTGACCGTTGGGCCGCTGAACAATGCCGCACAACTGGCGCGGGTGATGGAGTTGGCGGAAGACGCCAAAGTCGATGGCGGGCAG
>NZ_CFHTQA010000070.1:0-6709 GCF_984394615.1 Spongiibacter sp.
ATCGGGGTATAGCGCAGTCTGGTAGCGCGCCTGCTTTGGGAGCAGGATGTCGGGAGTTCGAATCTCTCTACCCCGACCATTTCTCGTAACTCATTGGCGCTTGTTGCGCCCGTAGCTCAGCTGGATAGAGCAACGGCCTTCTAAGCCGTCGGTCACAGGTTCGAATCCTGTCGGGCGTGCCATTTAACTGCGGGAAATCTCACTCTATGGTGGCTGTAGCTCAGTTGGTAGAGTCCAGGATTGTGATTCCTGTTGTCGCGGGTTCGAGCCCCGTCAGCCACCCCATTATTTCTTCCTTCCCCTTCTTATTATCCTGTTCGGCACGTGTGCAGTCTGCTGCCTTTTCTTTGGGTCGCTTGGCGCCTGTTTACCCGCTCAGCGCAGGCAGGCGAGATACGCGTTGATGGCGGCATCCAGTCCCAGTTCGATCGCATCGACGGTAAAGGCGTGCCCAATAGAGACTTCCAGCAGTTCATGCATGGCAGTTTTAAAGGTGGCGAGGTTGTGCAGGTTCAGATCGTGACCGGCATTTAATCCCAGGCCGCAGTCGGCAGCAACTACGCTTGCCTCGGTAAATCTTGTGAGTACCTCATGTTGTTCTGCGCGACCATAGGCAGCGGCATAGGGGCCGGTATAAAGCTCGATGCGGTCGGCGCCGATATCGCTTGCCAGGCGGATCTGTTCTTCAATCGGATCCATAAACAGACTGACTCGACAGCCGAGTGACTTCAGTTCGCCGATAATGGGGGCGAGCATGTCACCGTCACGTGTCAGGTCAAAGCCGTGATCCGAAGTCAGTTGGCTATTGTTGTCGGGGACCAGAGTGCACTGAACCGGGCGAGTACGGCGGACAATCTCTAAAAAGCCCGGGTAATCACTGACGCCCTGGCGGTCGCTCTTCATTGGTGCCGCGAGTGGGTTGCCTTCGATATTGAATTCAACAGACAGCATCTCGGCGAGGGCATAACAGTCATCCGCGCGAATGTGACGCTGATCCGGTCGAGGGTGCACGGTTATACCGTCGGCACCGGCATCAATGCAGCGCTGGGCATGTTCGATAACGCTGGGGTATTCAGTGTCCCGAGAGTTGCGGATCAGGGCAATTTTGTTCAGGTTGATGCTCAGGGCAGTCATGGTGCGGCGGCAGCCTCTTTTGCCTCAGTGATGGTCACGCGTTCCAGTAATACGTTCTCAACGGGTACGTCGTCGTAGTCGCCAAGGCGATGAGTGCGGACATTGCTGATATCTCTCGCAACATGCTGGCCTTCGATGACTCGGCCAAATACCGCATAGCCGTCGCGTCCTGCGCGGGCATCCAGCGAGAGGTTCATGCGCATGTTGATGAAGAACTGCGAACGAGCACTGTTGGGATCGTCGGTGCGAGCCATCGCGACGGTCCAGCGGTCATTGCGAAGGCCGCTGGCTTTGGATTCATTGACGATTGGTTCGCCATTGGGCTTTTCCACCATATCGACGGTAAAGCCGCCACCTTGAACAACAAATCGGCGCATCACACGGTGGAAAATGGTGCCGTCGTAAAAGCCGGATTTGGCGTAATTAAGGAAGTTGGCAACGGTAATCGGTGCCTTGTCAGCGAGCAGTTCGATGACGATCTCCCCCTTGCTGGTGTGCAGCGTGGCAAGGGGGTTACTGACAGTTTGTGAGTCGTTGGCCTGGCTGTGAGGAGCAAGCAGGGTGAGTGCGAGCAGTACCCAGACGAATCGGCCTGGGCGATGTTTGACGGAGTTCACTACACCCATTCCGAGCGACGCTTCGGCATCAGGCGCGGAGCGATCAGGGCAATCATTACACCGATCAATACCGCAAAGGCACCGTTGAGGAAGAATTCGTTCTCTTTATTCTCGCGCAGGCGGGCGTTGTCGGTTTTCAAGACATCGACTTCGCTGCTCAGCATTTGATTGCTCTCGAGCAGGCGCCGGTTGTCGCTATCCAGTTTGATGGCGTTGGCGGAGATGCGCTTGAGCTCTTCAAGCTCATTGGCAAGCGCGGCATTCTCTTCTTCAAGCTGCCCGATTATTGCAGAGGATTTCTCGGTGCTCTCGGTGCTGCTGTTGAGCTTGTCGCGCAGTGATTTGTTGGCCTCGCTGAGCTTGGCAAGCTGTGTTTCAGCGGCTTTCAGTTGGTCTCGCGCAACCGGTGTGCTGACCAGGTAGTGCGACGGCAGCCAGCCTTCAACACCGCCTTGGGTGCGGACTTTGGCGTAACCACTGTCTTCGTTGTTCTCCAGCAGGTCCAGCGGCGTGCCGCTGGGCAGGCCGCGGTGGACGATCCGGTATTTGCTGCCTTCGCCCACACGCAGCGGCACATAGATTTTATCGCTGATGTAGCGAGTCTCTGCATAGGCGCCGCCAGCTAAAAGCATTGCCAGCAGGCCGAAGAGCATCGGTTTTTTCACAGTAATTTCCACTTTAATAAATTGCTGTAAGGCATTAATCATACAAGAGTAATCCAGCCATTGAATTAGATCAATTTTGCCGGCTTCAGGGCAGAACCTTCTTGAAGGGCTTTACCTTGACGTGGGCATAGACGCCAGCCTCTATATAGGGGTCGGCATCGGCCCATTGCTGCGCGTCCTGCAGGCTGCTGAATTCGGCTACCACCAGGCTTCCGCTGAAGCCAGCGTCGCCGGGGTTTTCGCTGTCGATATGGGGATGTGGGCCGGCCAGAACCAAGCGGCCCTCGTCTTTCAGGGATTCCAGTCGAGCCAAGTGTGCCGGGCGTGCGGCCAAGCGTTTTTCGAGGCTGTTGTCGATATCTTCGCTGATGATGGCGTAAAGCATACTTATTCCTGATGTAGGCGAAAAATCTGTTCCAGTTCCAGTGCCGTGAGCTGGCGCACCCGTCGCATGAGATAAAACAGGGCGGCCATCATCACCACCGTGCATGGGAGGGCGATAACCGGGAAGCTGAGGCCGGTCATTTTGCCCAGCTCGGCGCTGTACTCGGGCGTGCCTGGAGGGCTAACTAGGAGTACCTTGGCAAGGATATAGTTCAATGTTGCCGACAGGAAAAACGAAAAGGCCAGCAGGTATGTGGCCCGGCGCAGCGCAACCTCGAAGTTGGCGTGAGCATCGTGCTCGTCCAGCGCCTGGTTGACGCGCTCCGTGTCAACAACCTCGTCATTGAATAACAGCGTTTTGATAAGGGGGTATGGCGTGTATAGTGAGATTAGCGTTGCCAAACCGATGAGCCCCGGGATGCTGGCTTCCTTGATGGCAATATATTGAGGGTCGAGTTCTAACAGGCTGATGCCGCCTGTCAGCAGTGTGCTGACAAAACCGAGAATCGAGAACACATTGGCACGACGGGTTTGGATAAAGTCCCAGGTGCCAAAGCTCAGCGGAAAGGCGAGGGCAATGACAATGCTGAGTTGTGGTCCGAGTGAGCCCTCATCGCTGAACTTGGTTAAAATCAGCGTCGGCACCAGAATGTTGAAAATCAGATTGGTAAAGGCACTATGCCGTGGTTTGCCCTTGGCCGGCTGAGGCATGAGAAATCCTGCTGCAAATATTTAGGTCTTGGGAAAGCGGGGCGCCGTCGGCGCGGCAATCACTATAACCATTTTCCTCCGGCATCACTAGGCGAGCCCTCGCATCAATAGTCCATGACAGGAGTTTTTCTTGATAGTCGATTTGCACACCCATACTACCGCCTCTGATGGCAGCCTCAGTCCGCTGGAGCTGGTGCAGCGAGCTCAGGAGCGCGGGGTGGAACTGTTGGCCATTACTGACCACGACAGCATCGACGCATTCTCGCAGCTTGAAGGCTTGGGCGAGCCGGCGCTGAGGTTGATTACCGGCGCCGAATTTTCCTGCAATTGGCAGGGTGTCAATATTCATGTGCTGGGCTTGGGTATGGATGCGCAGCATCCGGGGTTGGCGTCGGCGATGCGCTCTCAACAGGAGGCGCGCGACAGTCGTGCTGAGGAAATCGATCGGCGTTTGGCAAAAAAAGGGATTACCGGCACGCTGGCGGTGATTCGCGATAAAGTGAAAGACAGTCGTCCTGTTGGTCGTCCGGATTTTGCCCGGCAGATGGTTGATGCCGGTGTCGTCAGTTCAATGAATGATGCCTTTGATCGCTATCTCGGCGCGGGGAAAATTGGCGATGTGAAGGCCATGTGGCCCTCACTGGACAAGATTATTCCCTGGATTCACGAGGCGGGTGGGGCGGCTGTGATCGCGCACCCACTGCATTACAAAATGACCAATGCCAAATTGCGACGACTGTTGGCTGAGTTTTCTGAGCTGAAGGGCGATGGACTGGAGGTTTGCAACGGGCGGCCGCCTGAAACAGAGCTGGTCTACCTGCGAGAGTTATGTCGTTTTTTTGATCTTGAGGCGTCTGCGGGCAGTGATTTCCACCACTTGAGTCAGTGGTCCGATCTCGGCTGTGATAGCGCTGTATTAGGAAATTGTCGCCCCGTGTGGCAGCGCTGGATGGCGCAATAGGAAGGAGTTACATGAGTCAATTTTTCCAGATTCACCCGGAAAACCCCCAGGCCCGGCTGATCAAGCAGGCCGCTGATATTGTGCGCAAGGGAGGCGTCATCGCTTACCCCACGGATTCGGCCTATGCCCTGGGTTGTCATCTGGGGGACAAGGCAGCACTTGAGCGTATTCGCAGTATTCGTCGCTTGGACGACAAGCACAATTTCACCCTGATGTGTCGAGACTTGTCGGAGTTGGGCAACTATGCCCGTGTCGATAACTCGGCCTTTCGCCTGCTTAAAAATCAGATTCCCGGCCCCTACACGTTCATTCTGCGGGCTACCCCGGAAGTGCCCAAACGCCTGCATCACCCTAAGCGGAAGAGTGTCGGCCTGCGTGTGCCTGATAATCAGATTTGCCTCGACCTGCTTGCCGAACTGGGTGAGCCGCTGATGAGTGTCAGCCTGATTCTACCCGGCGATGAGCTGCCAATGACCGACCCCTACGATATTCGCGATACGCTTGGCAGCCAGCTCGACCTGGTCATCGACGGCGGTTATTGCGGAATGGAAGCCACTTCAGTGGTGGATCTGGTAGATGATGTGCCGGTGATTGTGCGTCGCGGACTGGGAGATGTCAGTCAATTTGAGGAAGCGCTGTGACCGTTGGCGACTTCCCCGTATAATCGCGCCCTTGGGCGATTAAAACGGAAACAAGGCGTGCAGGATCAGGGCGATACTATGAGTGACGAGGTAGATGTGGCGGAAACGCTGCACGTTCCGCCGCGTCCTGCGCCCGCACAGCAGGCGATGGATATCGTCAGCCTGAAAGCCCTGCGCCAGCAACCTCAGCAGGGCGAAATGCCCTTTGCGATTGTGCAGGGCAAACCCCTCACTGAGTTGCCGAAAGATCTCTATATCCCGCCTGAGGCGCTGGAAGTCTTTCTCGAAGCCTTCGAGGGGCCGCTGGATCTGCTGTTGTATCTGATCAAGCGCCAAAATCTGGATATTCTCGAGATTAACGTCGCGCAAATTACCGAGCAGTACATGCAGTACGTCAATATGATGAACGCCATGCAATTTGAGTTGGCGTCGGAGTATCTGTTGATGGCGGCCATGCTGGCGGAGATTAAATCGCGTATGCTGCTGCCGCGCTCCAGCGAGGAACTAGATGACGAGGAAGACCCCAGAGCGCAACTGATCAAGCGCCTGCAGGAGTACGAGCGGTTTAAGCAGGCCGCAGAGAATATCGATGAGCTGCCTCGTGTCGGGCGGGAGACGCATCTGGTGAATGTGGAGCCACCGCCGCTGCGCCAAGTGCGCCAGGAGCCCGATGTCGACCTCAAAGAGCTGATGCTGGTATTGAGTGAAGTACTGCGCCGGGCTGATTTGTATGTCAGCCACCAGGTCGAGCGGGAAAAGCTCTCAACCCGCGAACGCATGTCAGAAGTGCTTGCACGCCTGAGCGGCGATCAGTTCGTGCCCTTTGTGGCCCTGTTTAAACCCGAAGAGGGGCGGCTCGGTGTGGTCGTCACTTTTCTCGCCATTATGGAATTGATCAAAGAGTCGCTCGTTGAAATCGTGCAGTCTGAGCCCTTTGCTCCTATTCACGTGAAAGCCAAAAGCACATGATGATCGACGCACAGCAATTACAGAAAATCTTGGAAGGTGCCCTGATGGCCGCGGGTAAACCGCTGACCATTGCTCAGCTCAGTGAGCTGTTTGACGAGGACGAACGACCGGCGAACGCCGATATCCGCGACGCGCTGGCGCAAATCGAGCGCGACTGCGAAGGGCGGGGCTATCAGTTGAAAGTTGTTGCCAGTGGCTACCGTTTCCAGGTTCGCGAAGAATTGGCGCCATGGGTTGGGCGGCTGTGGGAAGAGCGGCCTCAACGCTACTCACGTGCGCTGCTGGAAACGCTGGCTCTGATTGCTTATCGCCAGCCCATTACGCGGGGCGATATTGAGGAAATCCGTGGAGTGGCCGTCAGCTCACATATTGTCAAAACCCTGTTGGAACGCGAATGGGTGAGAGTCGTCGGGCACAAAGATGTGCCGGGTCGCCCCGCCATGTATGCGACAACGCGCCAATTTTTGGACTACTTCAATCTGAGCAATTTGGATGAGCTGCCCAGTCTCGCGGAAATTGCCGACCTGGATTCGCTGAACGCCGAATTGGAATTTGATAAAGATCAGCTTGCGTCTGCTGGGGCGGAGCAAGACACTGCCGAAGCCGAAGCCGAAGCCGAAGCCGAAG
>NZ_CFHTQA010000071.1:0-6439 GCF_984394615.1 Spongiibacter sp.
CCCGACGCCGGCAGCCAGCCGAGCGTGACGGAAAACTGCAGGATCATCATCAGCGCCATCCAGAATGACGGCATCGACACGCCGACCGCGCTCAGGCCAACCAGTAATCGATCTACCCAAGTGTTTTCGCGCACCGCCGCCACAACACCGGTCAAGGCGCCCAGCGGCACCGCCAGCAACATGGCCAGCAGCACCAACACCAGCGTCATCGGCAACACTTCCAGCAACATGTCGAACACAGGCCGGTTGCTGGCGATAGACTCCCCCATGTCGCCCGTCAGCACATTGAACAGGTACTGGAAATACTGAACGTACAGGGGACGATCCAGACCCAGCTCCGCGCGCAGTTCGGCAATCTGCTGCGCCGAGGCACCGGACTTGGCAAGCATCGTGGACGCCGGGTCACCCGGCAGCATGTACATCATTACAAAGGTCAGGCTGACCACACCGAGAATGACTGGCACGGCAGTGAGCAGGCGCGTAAGCAGATAGCGGATCATGGCCCCTCCTCCAGATACATCTCGTAGAAACTGGGCACCAGACCCACCGAGTGCCAACTGAGGCCCTGCACGCGATTTTCCACACCGATCAACAGGGCGTAGTCATAGATCGGCAGAATCAGCGCCTGCTCCATAATGCGGAGCTGCACGCGCTCATAGAGATCAAAGCGCGTATCTTTATCGAGTGTGACCTCCGCCTTCTCAATCAGGCGATCCAGCTCCGGGTCTTTAAACTTTGAGAATGCGAAGCCATTGTCGGCATTCTCCGAATGAAAAAAGGGCCGCAGTGAATCCGCCGCGGAATAGCCTGAGGAGCCGGTAAACAACATATTTTTCAGCCCCCGGCGCCCCGCCGCGATCTGCACTGCGTGGTCCAGCATTTCCAATTCCAGGTCAATCCCTACCTCACGCAACTGGGATTGCAGCAGCACACTGAACGAACGGCTCTGCCCCCAGGACACCATCGACATGGTCACTCGCAGCGGTTTGCCGTCTTTCTCGCGGATACCATCGCCATCGCGATCCACCCAGCCCGCGTCCTCAAGCAGCGTTCGCGCTTTATCGGGGTTATGGGGATAGAGCGTATCCAGCTTGTGACTGTACTCGGGAGTCACTTGCGCCAGCGGCCCGTAGGACACCGGCGAAATACCGCGAGTAATCGCCTTCGTTCCGCCTACCATATCGGCGGCGTACAGCATTGCCTTGCGCACCGCCAGCTCATCGGTCGGCGCACGCTGCGTATTGATAAACCAGTAGGAAGGCTGCCCGGTAAGGTAGGCCGTTTCGATACGGTGCGTCGGCGAATTCAAAATACGGTTGAGGTTGGTCGGCACCAGATCAAAGGCGACATTCACATCGCCAGCCTCCAAAGCCGGTGCGCGACTGGAGGGTTCCGGCAGAAACCGCCACTCAATTTCCCGCAAATGCGCGGCGCCGTGTTGCCGATAAATTTCCGGTGCCCACTGATAGTCGGGATTCCGCTGCAGGCGATAGCGATTGCCGGGGCGATATTCCACAAACTTGAAGGGGCCGGTGCCAGACTGGTGAAGATGGTAAGCGTCGCCCCACTCTCTCACTGCAGTCGGCGAGACCATGCCGATATAGGGCAGGCTCAGATTAAACAGAAAAAAGGCATCGGGGCGGGACAATGTAATGGCCACCGTATAGGTATCCATTACCGCCACCGACTGCACCGATGCCAACAGGGAGCTGGCTTTTAGCGATCGCGCACCCAGAGACTGAATACGCTCAATATTGAATTTAACGGCCTCGGCGTTAAACGCGCTGCCGTCGTGAAAGCTCACATCCTCGCGCAACTGAAACTCGTAGCGCAGGCCATCGGCCGATACCGTCCAGCGGCGGGCCAGACCGGGAACAAAGTCACCGTCGTCGCCCTGATAAATCAGCGTGTCGTACACTGCCGACAGCACATACAGCACTTCCCACTGCACATCGAGGTGCGGATCCATGCGTGAACCGGGCTTGGTAGCCGAAAGAATCAGTTTGTCGCTGTTCGCAGCGCTTGCCGCACGCTGCTCGTCACCACCAAAACAGGCTACCAGGGCTGCCGAGAGAAACAGGATTGTCAGAAGCCAGGTGCGCATACCGCCACTCATTGCTATTTGAAAGGGACACGATAGCAGATAATATTCACTATATGAACATTTATTCGCATAATGTATAAACATCCCTATTCACTTATGCAGGAGCAAGAAATGGGCCTAAATCTCGCGAACACTAACGCCGCTATTGAGTCGGCCATCGCTAAAGCACAATCACTGGAGATTGCCGTCTGTATCGCAGTCTGCGATGCCGGGGGCCGATTAATCGCCTTCGCCCGCATGGATGGCTCCAACTGGGCCAGCATCTACGGCAGCCAGGGGAAAGCCCTGACCGCCGCTGCCACACGCTGCCCGAGCGGCGCGATTCCGCCGGAATCCGTGGTAATGCAGCGCATCGCCGAACTGGAAGGCGGAAATATGATTTATGCCCGAGGGGCCTTGCCGATTCTCTTTAATGGGAAACTGCTGGGGGCGGTGGGCGTGGGAGGCGCCAGCGCCGACCTTGATGAGGCCTGCGCACAAGCCGCCGTCGACGCGGCGATTGCCGACTACTGCGGCCAATAAACGTTTACGCGGGCTTTAGCCCCCAGGCAAAGCCCGCCAGCATATCGGCCCCCGAGCTATGTCCCACTGCCAGTAGCGGTGCGAGTTTGCCCGACAAGTGCTCTGCACTAAAATTGGGCAGCCACTGAACAAAGTCCAGCCAGCTCTGATTGAGGGCGCCAACGGACGCACAGCTCAGAAACGCGGCCGACAACCGCGTAGTACGCGGTGCTGCGGAAGAATACAGCCAGTTGCAAACCGGCGTTTGAGCGGCCAGACCGCGATACCACAGTGCCACCATCAGCCCGCAGAGGAAGTCATCCCCAGCGGGAGTGAGCCCCCTGCCCAAGCCCGCCAGCTCTTCGGCGCCCTGCCTTACCAGCCGCTCGTCTGAGGCGAACAGCCCCTCACCCAGCCGGTCCAGTGTTCTCCCCAGCCGGGACGTCGACAGCGTTTCGCTGCCGTAAAGCAGCGCCAAAAACGCCGAGCTGTGTTCGCACTCTGACACGCCGACGTGCAGTGCGTCCGCGAGACCGCCGATGGGCGGCAGGCTCTGCCAATCCGGGCAAGAGCCCCACAATGGCAGCCCGGCATGCACCAATTGATGACCGCACAAATTCAGTGCATGAGAATCGCTCTGCACCCGATCATGCACGGTAAGCGCAGACCAGTCCGGCCAGCGATTCAAGGTGATATTCAAGGGGCCCGGTGGAATATCCGGATGGCTAAGCACTACCATTCCCGGGTGCGGGAAATCGACGACCGCATCGCGCGGCTCGCAACTGAGATACACCACGCGGTCGAAAACCGCGGCGACCTGAAGGCGAATACCCGGCTCAACCAGTTGGCGATGCGCCAGGTCACCGAGGCTACGAATGCGCAGCGGCAAGCCTTCAGTCGGCATCGGGCTCGATCCAGGTACCACTGGTTCCGGCCACGATGTCGGCAATATGATCCAGCGAGCCGATCACCGCCGGTTTGCCGGTGCGCCTGACAAACAGGCAGGCAGCATCCACTTTCGGCCCCATGGAGCCACTGGAAAAATTCAGCGCGTCCAGTTCGGCAGGCGTAGTGCGCCGCAGCACCCGTTGGCGGTCGGTGCCGTAATCGAGATAAACGCCATCGACATCGGTGGCAATCACAAACATATCGGAAGGAATCTCACTGGCCAGCAGGCCGGAGGCACGATCTTTATCAATCACAGCCTCCACGCCGCGGTAACTGTCATCCTCGGTATTATGCACGACAGGAATGCCACCGCCGCCGGCACAGATCACAACCGCGTGATTATCCAACAGCCAGCGAATGGGACGGTGCCAGATGATGCGCTGTGGTGTTGGTGACGGCACGACGCGACGCAGCTTGTCGCCGTCGCGACGAAACTGCCAGCCATGGGCGTTGCTCAGCGTCTCGGCTTCATCGTCATCCACAGCGGTACCGACAAACTTGGTAGGCGCACTGAACTCTGGATCGTCGGGGTCGACGGCCACCCGGGTCAGCAGCGTGGCAATGGGCACGTCGTAGCCCAGCAGATTGCCCAGCTCCTGCTCGATCATGTAGCCAATCATGCCGGCCGTCGCGGCACACATCACATCAAAGGGATAGGCCTCTGCGCCCGCGTAGCACTCGGCTTGCATTGCCAGCAGACCCACTTGCGGGCCATTACCATGACTGAGAATCAACTGGTGTTCGCGCGCGATCTTTTCCAACGCACGGGCGGCCATACGCGTATTTTCCCGCTGAGACGATGTGCTGGGAAATTCTCCCCGCTTCAGTAGCGCGTTTCCGCCCAGTGCAACTAACAACTTCATATACTCTCCCGGTCCACGGAACTGCGTGAACACTTCAACAAGGATTAAGTTCGTATTATGCACTTATGTTCGCAATAAGCAACACGACGTCGACGCGTATCCACATGACAATGCCAGCAGATTGCGCAACGCTCGTAACAGCGCTCGTCGCTGGCGTGGCGCTGGCGGAGAATATCGACAAGACGATTGGCATCGTCCCGGTAATAGGAGGGAATGCCGGGGAATGGCACGGGCACCATCGGCACGTCGTGGAACGGTTTATCAATGCGCCGTGCATCGTAACGCGGCCCCTGATCATCGGCGTCGGCAAGCACCCGTTTGACCTCGCGCTCGGCCAGCGCCAGATACGACAGCGGAAGCTGCAAGGCGTGCTCATCGCGATGGCTGTTGCTGCCGAAATAAAAATACTCGTGCTGGCGGTTGTCCGCCTTGGGCCGCGACATTTCAAGATGGCCGCCCAGCAGCCATTTGACCGGGTTCTCCGCCACAAAGCGCTTGAGCAGTGCCGTACTCTGTAAATAGGCCGACCAGTCTTCGATGAACAGCAGACAGGGACAAACGGTATCGCTGGTAAACAGCAACTGTTCGCGGGCGTCATACAGGGCTATCGAGTCTTCCGTATGGCCGGGAATTTTCAGCGCTGTTACCCGCCGCTTGCCAATGGCTAGCTCACTGTGGACGGACTCCTCTTCGCCGTCGAACAGGGCATCGACGCTGTACCGGGGATATTGGGGAAACGGCTCATAGTGGCCATCAGGCTGATAGCCATAAAAGCGGACATTGGGCAGCGACTGTAAGTCGCGATTGCCACCGAAGTGATCCCAGTGACTGTGAGTATTGACGACCGTCAACGGCGAGCTGCCAATCAGGGGCGCAATGTAGGGGCGAAGATTGGCGTAGCCCGTGCCTGAATCAATCAGCAAGGCCCCGTTGAGTCGCCCTTCCCCATCGTCGTCCAGCAGCAGGTAAAAGAAGTTACCTTCGAAACTATTGGCCAGACTCTCTCGGAAAATCAGCGTGTTTCTGTCGTAGGCCCAAACCAGATAATCCCGATCGTAGGCCGTCCACTCAGCCGGAAAAAAGCGCGTCGCATTGACCTGCGTGCGCGACAACTGCCAGACGCGGCCGGGGCCGTCGGCCACAAGTAACTCGCCGTTTCGGCTATTGCCCGTGCAGACAACAAACTGGCCGCGATGAAGCCCTCGCCAGTAGCTGCTGTCTTTACCGACATTCTCGCGCATGACCACGGTTTCGCCCGGTACACAGGCTCGCCCGAGTGCCTGACCGGAATCCAGTTCAGAACGGGAATCCAGCGGCCGCAAGCGATTCAATGGCGATTTTTCTCCCGCCTGCAGGCTCTCACTGAGCAGCAGCAATGCCCCCGCAAAAACACAGGCAACCAGCGCCTGCCCCACAACCGGCATGCTGCCACGCATCACATCAGCACCTTGATGAACATTCTCGCTGCGACGAGGAACAAAAAACCGCCAAACAACTGTTGCAGCTGTCTGGCCGACAGGCGGTGTGCCAGACGCGCGCCAAAGGGCGCCATCACCACCGCGAGCGGCGCCACCAACGCCAGACCAATCAAGTTGATATACCCCAGATAGCCGCTCGGCAGTGCCTGAACAGACCATCCCGACACGATGTAACCGATGCTGCCGGGAATACTGATCAATACGCCAAACCCTGCCGCCGTTCCCACGGCACGCTGCATGGGGAAGTTAAGCAAGTTCAAGGTCGGCACACCCAGTGTTCCACCACCAATACCCATCATGCTTGAAAAGCCGCCAATCGCCGCGGGAATCAGGTAAGACAAGCGCGATGTCGGCACCGCGTTGGCAAGGCGCCACTCCGACATTGGCAGCAGCATTTTCAGGGCCACCAACAGCGTTAGCACACCAAACAGAATGGAAAGAAACTGGCTCGAGCTCACCGTCGCCGCAGCGATCCCCAGCAAGGAGCCAAGCATGATAAACAGGCCCCATCGCTTGACCAGCGCCAGGTCCGCCGAGCCTTTTTT
>NZ_CFHTQA010000072.1:0-6394 GCF_984394615.1 Spongiibacter sp.
TTACTGCTGTTCGGGTCTTCGCCGGGCAGCGGGTAGGGGCTGTGATAATTGGCGTAGTTCATGCCATAGCGAAGGCTGTAAAGGGCTTCGAAATTTTCGGGGCGCGATGACAGCCCCCACTTTTGCCAGCGATTGTCGTGGTCTTCCGCGCTGAGCGGCATCAGGGTCGGTGCGGCCAGCGTTTCGACCAGTGCCGCGTAGCCTTTGTCGCGACGCTGGCGATACTCACCGCAGGTTTTGGCATTCTGTTCGGCAGCGGGGAGGTCGGCCTGACACTCCTCAAACCAGGCGTTGAAGTGCACGGCGCGACCGGCATTGCGCCCCGGTTGAATGGTGCTGCGCGGGTCGACGGGCAGGGCGGTGTTGTCGGGCTTATCGGCGCAATAGGTCTCGTAGACATGGGTTGCGCGACTGCTGCCCAGCAGTGCCAGTGGTTCGCTTACCTCGCCGCCGCCGGAAAAATGGCATTGGTCCGGGGATTCCCAGCAGGCCAGCAGTGTTTGCATGGCCTGATAAATGGCAGAGTCGCTGCGCCAGGGCTTTCCACCGCTGTGGGGTTCACTGGGGTCACTGGCTTCGCGCAGCAGCAGGTTGCTGTCCACGCCGCCACCGAGCGCCTGCCACGCCGCCTTCAATGCCGAGAGGTCATTGGCGGCGTCAGATGACAGCATCAGCCGACGTCCATCGTCGGCATCGGCCACCCCGCCGGGAATATGACAGGTGCGGCAAAAGTCGAGCTGCGGTTGAATCTGTTGATTGAAGAAGCTGACTTCAGTGGCTGCGCCACCACCACTTCCGCCGCCGTCTGCGGCGCCCTGATCCCCGTTTTGCGGCGCTCCACTGGAGCTACCTCCACAGGCACTCAACAGGCTGACAAACAACAGGTGTAGCGGTATCCATCGGGCTGGGGCTGCCATTGTGCGACTCCCTTTTGGCACTGTTATGATTATTTTGTACAAAAGTATGTTTATTTTGTACGCCTGTACGGTTTTCTCGTCAAGTGTTAGGCTCGCGCTATGAACAAGCCGCTGTCACTATCTGAAGAACTGTCCCCGCCGGAGGCCAGCAAAGCCGGTCAGGCTGCACGTAAGCCCGCCCAAGCGCGCGGCCGAGAGCGTTTTGAAACCATCCTGTCAGCCGCAGAAACCTTGTTGGCCGAGCGAGGCAGCGACGGGCTGTCGATTCCCGAACTGGCCTCGCGGCTGTCCTGCACACGCACCAGCATTTATCACTTTTTCCCCACGCCCTACGCCATCCTCAATGAGTTGACGCGCCGGTATTTGCAGCGGCTTGAGGATGAAGTGGCCGAGCTGGCTATCGGCACCACTGGGCGGCCGTGGCGCGAGGTGATCGATGATGTGGCCTCGCTCGTGGCAAAGTTCTATAACCGTCATCCGGTGGCGGGAATGCTGGTGCTTGGCGCGGTGGCGAGCAGTGAAAGCCATCAGGCCCTGCAGCTGAGTATTGCTCACCTGGGACACCATGTGGATGCACTGATGCGCGAGGCGGGGGTGGTCTTGCCCAATCGGGAACCCAATGCCACGGCGTTGACAGTTGAGCTGGGCACCGCGTGTCTGCGACTGTCCTACTACCTTCACGGCGAGGTCACCGAGGTATATCAGCGCGAATGTGCTGAGGCGATGATCCGGCAGTTGCAGCGCTACACCGGGGATTGATAAACGATAATCGGGGGTGGTGAGAAAAAAGGGGCGGCGGAACCCGCTGCGATGCAGCGAGAAAGTAACGCTGGAGGCCGAAGGTGGCTCCGCAGCCCAAGGCCGTCAACCTACACGCCGTTCCGACGCTTGCCAGTAGGGTTCACGGAGTACCCGCTTGAGCACCTTGCCTGAGGGATTGCGGGGAATTTCTTCAACAAAGGCATATTGGCGAGGGGTCTTGTACGACGCCAATTGTGCTTTGCAGAATTCGATCAGTGCTTCATCGCTGGTGCTTTGCTCCGGCGCCAACACACAGACTGCCAGCGGCGCTTCGCCAAACTTCGCATCGGGCACGCCAATGACGGCAACGTCGGCGATGGCGGGGTGGGCAAACAAGACATTTTCCACTTCAGCCGGATAGATGTTCTCGCCGCCGGAGACAATCATGTCCTTCACCCGGTCGCGGATGTAGAAGAATCCTTCCTCGTCCACATAACCCGCGTCGCCGGTGTGCAGCCAGCCATCGACCACGGTCTCGGCCGTTTTTTCCGGCTGTTGCCAGTAGCCCTGCATGGTGGTGCCTGACCGCACCAGCAGCTCTCCGGTTTCACCGGGGGCGACTTCTTCGCCCTGTTCGTTCACCACTTTCAGCTCGCAGCCGGGCAGCGGGCGCCCGCAGCTACGCAGCAGTTGTTCTTCGCCCGCCAGAGCCCGTTGATGGTCGGCGGATTGCAGGCACAGCACCATGCAGCTCAGCTCGGTCATGCCGAAGCCCTGCACGAAGTCGCAGTCGAAAACGCGAATGGCGGCGCGCAAAGTGTCGAGAGAAATGGGTGAGGCGCCGTAGGTGATGCGTCGCAGCGGAGAAAAGTCGCGCTTATCGAGATCTGGAACAAAGGCGAGAATGGCCTGAATCATCGCCGGAACCAGAACAATATCGCAGCCCTGGCTGCGGCAGATACCGTCGACGACCGCCACCGGATTGAAGTCTGCCATCAATTCTACCGTGAGGCCGTTACACAGCCAGAACAGGCTGGCCGCGATACCGGCCACATGGAACAGTGGCAGCGGCATGATGCCGGTATCGGCAACCTGCAAGCGCGGGGGAATCTGTGCGGTCATGATGTAGCCGTCACTGAGCTGGCGGTGCGCAATCATCACGCCTTTGGGCAGCCCGGTTGTGCCGCTGGTGTAGAGCTGCAGCACGGTACTGTCGCTGTCGCCGGAATAGCGGTTCAGCGTCGCGGCGTCGCCGAGCAGACTATCGAAGGACTCCCAGTCCGATGCACTGTCTTCCAGGGTGAATCGCGCACTCAGTTCCGCTGCGCAGTCAGCGTTATCGGCAATCGCTCGCAGTTCCGCGTCGCCCACAATCAGCACCGTACTTTGGCTGTCGCGCAGAATGCCGCTCAGTTCGGCACTCGCCAAGCGGAAGTTCAGCGGTACCAGCACGCTGCCCAGTTTCATGCTGGCCAGCAGCAACAGGGGGTATTCAATACAATTTTTAGCCAGCAGAGCGATGCGCTGCCCCGGTGCGATGCCGCGCTGCTGAAGACCGGCAGCCAGGCGCTCGGCGCGATCATTGAGTTCGGCGTAGCTGAGTGTCTGATCGCCGCAGCGCAGGGCGGTCACGCCGGGATGGTTCAGCGCGTTGAACTCGATCATTTTGTGCATGTGCATGGTGGGTCGCTCTCTATTATCTTCAGTTTGAGCTGATTTTGCGGGGCTGGGCGGTTGAGGGCTTGAGGTGTAGACGCCAAAGCTTGTTGGCAGACGCCATCGATGCGGCAGCGCGGTGGCGGGCAGGTGACGCGATTGGACAAGTGCTGGCGTCAACGCGCTATAGGCTTGTGGGGCAGCGCCGTAGAGTGAGTCATCGCATCGGGGAAGACCGGTGCACGCATGACAAGAGGCAACGCGAATGATCAAAACACGTATTACTGAACTGCTGGGTATCGAGCATCCCATTATCCAGGGCGGCATGATGGCCGTCGGGCTGGCTGAATTGGCCTCGGCCGTGTCCAATGCCGGTGGTCTGGGCATTATTACGGCGCTGACGCAGCCAACGCCAGAGGATTTGCGCCGCGAAATTCGCCGCTGCCGCGAGATGACCTCAAAACCCTTCGGCGTGAACCTGACGCTGTTGCCGACGATTAACCCCGTGCCCTACGACGAATACGTGCAGGTGATTATCGACGAGGGCGTCAAGATTGTAGAAACCGCAGGGCGCAGCCCCGAGGCGTTCATGCCTGCGTTTAATGAGGCTGGCGTCAAAGTGCTGCACAAGTGCACCTCGGTTCGTCACGCGCTCAAAGCCGAAGCCATCGGCTGCGCCGCCGCCAGTGTCGATGGCTTTGAATGCGCCGGGCACCCCGGTGAAGATGACGTGCCCAATATGGTCTTGTTGCCCTGTGCCGCGGCCAAACTCAGCATTCCGATGATTGCTTCCGGCGGTATCGGTAATGGTCAGGGGTTGGCCGCCGCACTGGCGCTGGGCGCCGAAGCGGTCAATATGGGCACCCGTTTTGTAGCGACGAAGGAAGCCCCGGTTCACGAGAACGTGAAGCAGAAAATGGTGGAAAGCTCCGAGCTGGACACCGCACTGATCTTCCGCACCCTGAAAAACACCGCCCGAATTTACAAAAACGCCATTGCCCGCGAAGTGCTGGATATTGAAGGCCGTCCGGGCGATACGGACTTCTCCGATCTGCAGCCGCTGGTGGCCGGTAAGCGTGGCCGCGAGAACGTGCTGGAGAAAGGGGATACCGACGACGGCGTGTGGACTGCCGGTCTGGTAATGGGCCTGATTAATGATATTCCGAGCTGTGCCGAGCTGATTGAGCGCATGGTCAACGATGCCGAAGCGATTATCGGCCAACGTCTGGCCAATATGCTGGTCGACGATGACGCCGCCCAACAGCGCGCCTGAGGAGAGCCCGATGACAGAAGATCGTTCATTAGAGGCCTTCCGCGACGAGGTGCGGGCTTTTATCCGCGAGTCCGCGACCGAGGAGATTCGCGAAGCGGGCCGCAAAACCACCAGCGTCTTTGCGCCCTTCAAGCAGGCGATGGCCTGGCAGCGCATTCTCGCTGACAAGGGTTGGGTGGCGCCGAGCTGGCCGCAGGAATACGGCGGTACCGGCTGGAGTCTGGAGCAGCGCTATGTGTTCGCGCAGGAATGCAACCGCGCGCAGATGCCGCCCATTCTTCCCCAGAATCTGCAGATGGTCGGCCCCGCGATTCTCGGTTTTGGCAGCGACGCACAGAAGGCGGAATTACTGCCGCGCATGTTGTCGGGAGAGGATTTCTGGTGTCAGGGCTACTCCGAGCCCGGCGCGGGCAGTGACCTTGCGGCGCTGAAATGCCGCGCTGATCGCGACGGTGACGACTACATTCTCAACGGTTCGAAAATCTGGACCACCTACGCACAGCACGCCAACAAGATGTTTGCGCTGGTGCGCACCAGCAGCGAGGGCAAGCCCCAGCAGGGCATTACTTTCCTGCTGCTGGATATGGGCCTGCCGGGTATGGAAGTGCGCCCGATCCTCGGTTTGGACGGCGCGCCGGAGCAGTGCGAAGTCTTCTTCAGCGACGTGCGTGTGCCCTGCGCCAACCGAGTCGGTGAAGAGAACGAAGGCTGGACTGTCGCCAAGTACGTGCTGGAGTTTGAGCGCGGTGGCAGCACCATGGGTGCCTGGCTGGTGCCTGCGGTCGAGCGTCTGCGTGAACAGTGTGAGCAGGTTGATGAACTCGGGCAGCGCCGTCTCGACGATCCGGTACTGGCGCGTCGTCTTGAGGCGCTGGAAATTGAGGCGCTGGCCGTGGAGCACACCGAAAAGCGGGTGAATGCCGGGTTGAAGCACGGACAAAACCCCGGGCCGATGGCTTCCCTGCTGAAAATTCTCGGCACCGAAGTCATGCAGCGTTTCTCTGAACTGCAGCTTGAGGTTACGGGCCTGCGTTCACTCGTCTACGATCCGGGCGCGCTGGAAATTGGCGCGGCCCCCAGTGACTTCAGCGAAGACGAGCTGTTGGCAATGCCTTACTACATGAATACACGGGCCGCATCCATCTATGCCGGTTCCAACGAAGTGCAGCGCAGCCTGCTGGCCAAGGCCGTCATGGCAGGATAAGAGAGAGGAATTTCCATGCAGTATCAATACACCGCGGAACAGCAGGAATTCCGCGACAGCCTGCGCCGCTTTGTCAGCGATCACTACGACTATGAGCGACATCGCCAACGCCTCGCCAAAGGTGAGCATTTTGATGCGGGCCTATGGCAGCAGTGGGCGGAGCTCGGCGTGCTGGGGCTGGCGCTGGACGAGGAATACGGCGGCTTGGGCAGTGGTCTGGATGACATGATGGCCGTTGCCGAAGAGCTGGGGCGCGGTCTGGTGCCCGAGCCGGTGGTGCCCGTGGTCGCGGCTGCACGCCTGTTGGCGAGCGTTGCGTCACCCGCGCAAGCCGAGGCGTTGCTACCCTCGCTGGTCGGCGGTGAGCTGCGCCTGTCACTGGCGTGGGAAGAAAGTGCCAGCCGTGGTAATCCGCTGGTCGTGCAGACGCGCGTAAAAGACGGCGCGCTTTACGGCAAAAAATGTGCGGTTCTGGGTGCGGGAGAGGCGCAGCAGTGGCTGGTCTCTGCCCGCAATGAGCAGGGCGAGCTGCTGTTGCTGCTGCTTGCCGCGCAACCCGACGGTTTGCGTCGCTATGTGATGGCCGATGGCCGCGCCGCCGGA
>NZ_CFHTQA010000073.1:0-6118 GCF_984394615.1 Spongiibacter sp.
AAAATCGCAAAAATTCTTAAAAAAGATC
The DNA here is from genome assembly GCF_984394615.1 of Spongiibacter sp. Lineage (NCBI taxonomy): Bacteria > Pseudomonadati > Pseudomonadota > Gammaproteobacteria > Cellvibrionales > Spongiibacteraceae > Spongiibacter > Spongiibacter sp. The sequence goes on from NZ_CFHTQA010000073.1 coordinate 29, forward strand.
GCGGTGACTGGTCCGACCGGGATCTCGGCCGGTTCAACGACTATTTCTCGCAGTCTCCTCCAGATGAAGCCATCGCCGAGGGTACGGTTGGCCTGGGCCGATGTTTTAGCGATCATCCTGCACAGAAATCCATGGAGGAAGCAGGTTTCATGAGGTACGACTTCACTCCCGAAAGCTGCGAAATCGCTCAGAAAAACGCCTATACCCTGACATTCTCACAGTTTGCGATCTATTCCCGGTTCTTCAACCCGAAGACTGATTGCATTAAGGGCGCCTACGTCCCAACCCCCATTGTCGCGAAGTTGGATGAGTTATTGGCCAAGCAACGGGAAGAAGAGCGTTGGGCCGCGAGAATTGCTGCATATCGGGCTAAACGCCCGGTGGCTGAGCGCATCAAAGGCCTGAATGGCTGCCAAATTGCCTATGGCCTGATTCATCATGGCATTAACAAGCCTGAAGTGAGCCGAATCCCCGACGCGGGGGTGCGCTGGGCATTAGCCTATGAACAGGCACGCATCAAAGACGAAGCCTGTCCGCTGATTCCCAAGGCACTGAGCAACTGGGTGCAGGCGCAGTCACTGAAAACCTTTGAACCGGCTCAGGACCCGTTCATTTACTATCGAAATAATATGCCGCGCGGAAACAGCAATCTTGATCACTGGTCAAACTATGTTCGTACCGTCATGCACCACTATGAGCGTCCCGATAACCCGCACAATGTAGTGCCTGCCGAACATTGCTCTGCGTTTGCAACGTGGCTGAACGGGAAGAAGCATTCCCAAAAAACCGATGCCCGCTATGACTGGCAATTCCTCTTTGACGTGCTGGCCAACTCATCCGGCAGAACGGGGCTGTCAGTTTGTGCCCAGGCCCCTGCGAGTATGATCTATCAATTCTTCAGCGATCAGCGGCTTGCACAGCAACAGCGAGCCGCCGCACAGCGCCGCTTTGAGGCTGAACAAAAACGCAAACAGGCTGCCGACGCCGCCTTCCAAAACCTGCTGCGCTGGAAACCCAGCTATAACCCACCCGCGTCTGAACCACGCTGCTATCGCCGAGATGACATTACCGAGATCTGCTTCCAGAACTGATAACAAGACGCCGAACACTCAGAGCAAAACTATGACGGATGGCACGACACACCGATATACCTCGACATCAACATCGGCAACACATCTCAACGCCAATATATCCGGTGTGATCGCCGCGATCGCAGCCCCGCTTTATTTGCACTTTGTCGCAAGCGTGGAGCCATGGATCTCGCTCTCTGCTGCGCCATTTGGCTTTGCTCTGGCTTGGGGAATGTTTGGTTTACGGCAGTGGCTGGGGGGCGTGGGTGCCATCAGCATATCAACGGAGGGCTTGTCGCTGGAGCAGCGGAAGCAGGCGCTGTTTTTCCCTTGGTCAACGATTACGAGCGTAACGTTTTCCGCCGTGAATACCACGCCCTGGCTTGGCCTGCACACTGCGTCGCGGCCAGTGACAGTCTGTCTGGAAACCTTTTCTGATAGCGATGTGGAAGCCCTCACGCTCGACATTACCCATCATCTGAGAGATTCGGCTCCCATTGAGTATGACGCCAGCTGGACGTTATTGAATCGCACGGTTATACGCAAATGAACCAACTGCGACGCAGCTTGCCCGACGGTTCCGTTGAACAGCGATGGTCACCCACAGAGGAGTCCACGGCGAGGAAACTGAGCTGGGCATCCAACTCAACGGCATCGGCCAATTACGCAAATTACCGCGTACTGCGCACAGGAACCGGACTTTGCGTTCGCCCGGCATTGGGCAAGCGGCTCATTGGCCTGATACTTATTGCGCTGTCTGTCTTGTTTGCACCGCTGGCGATTGTCGTTTTCTCAATGCTGTTGGGGACGGAAGGAAGTCGCTGGCCAGGTGTGGCGCTTGGCCTGCTGTTCGTTGCCGTTTTCTTCATCACCGGGCTGCGCTCACTTTTCGCGCGAGATGCGTTCACGTTTGATTTGCACACGCGACGCTTCTATTCCGGTAACCGCCCTCCCAAGGACTTACGCCGCTCGGACTCATCCTGCGGTGCGCTGTCAGACATCGCGGGAGTCCAAATTCTCTCCCGCTGGATATCCCGCTCGTCAACCGCTCGCAAAACCGTTGCCACGAGCCACACGGGGTGGTGCTCATATCAGCTCAACCTCGTGCTGAAAGATGGCTCGCGCATACGATTGCTTGACCATGGCAATGAAAAACAGCTGAGGCACGATGCATCACTCATCGCCCGCACGCTGCGTATCGAAATCTGGGAAAGAGCGCCTGATAGCGTATGACACTGCCGCCGCTAAGCCACCCATTACCGAGCGCCATGGTGATGAGAAATATCCTCTGGCGCCTGACCTTATTTATCGCGTCTATTTTCTGGCTGTCGATCAACAGCTGGGGAGCGAGCGATGTTATCTGGGCATTCTGGAGCACCAGCCTGATCGCGGGCTATCTGCATATTCTCACGGTCATTGCCGCCGGCCTTTACGCAGGGCGCACATCAAATGCTGACAGTGAGGGACTGGGCGTGCCCGGCAGCCTATTCCTGCTGGCGTTCTTCAGCCTTCACTTTCTTGGCTTTCACCTTGTCCACGCAATATTTCTTGAGCTGTTTTTCCCGCTGCAAGCCGACCGCAGCAGTGGCCCCGGAAGCTTGCTAGTTGGCGTCGACAATCTGTGGATTTGCCTGCAGAACTATCCCGACTTCCTCGCCTTATTGCTGGCCGCCAAACTTCCGCTGTTTGTGGATATCGTCCGCGGGCGATACGCCTTATCCATTCCCGGCGCCACCAGCTCTGCGTATGCGTCCGTCGTGATGATTCATCTCACCATTTTCCTGCTGGCCGGCGCACAGCTACTCGACGTAACTGGTCCGGCCATAGCGGTGTTTATGGTGTTCTATTTCATGCCAGCAATGAGTGTGATCCGCGCGACGATTGCAGAAATCAAAGCCGGGCGTGCCACCCGAACCTAGGCGGGCTCCGAAGATACGGCGCGAAAGCCGCCGCCTGTATCCGGTCGTCACGCCAGTTTTACGAAAGCCGTTTTCCGGCCTGTTTATGCCCAAACGTTATTAAAAAGACCGGTTTTCTAAGGTCATTTTGGTGCGCCGCACAGCCCTGGTGCAGGGTGATTTTTCTTCGCGAATTAATCCCAAAATTGTGGGTACACCCCTGCTGCAATTACTGAAAAACTGATCTGCCCGCGGACGGAACCGCGTCCAACTGCGAAGGATATGTACCATGATAAAGCACACTCTGAACTACCATTTGACACTGTTAGTAGGCTTCATGCTGGTATTGGCGCTGTACATACCCGATATACGCTGAGCCACGTCATAACATCGAACAGGCGCTGATCTGCCCGCGCCACGGTCTGCGTAAAACCCAAGTCAATTCAACGCACACCGGGCCGCAGCATGAAGCACACCCTGTTCGAACGCATCCGGGTCAATCGACCCGTGGTGGATTGTTTTAATTATCTTCGCGACTTCTCCACGATTCCTCAGTGGGACCCGGGCGTATTCAGCGCAGAAAAGCTGACACCCGGTCCAGTGCGCGCTCGCGCAGCAGAACACTCGGGCACCGAATACCAGCTCGTCTTTCACATTCCCAAGCGCAAGTTGCAGATGCGCTACGAGCAGCTCGAGGCTGAACCGAACAAACGCCTGGTACTTAGTGGCTACTCACTGCCCCTCTGCGGGAACGGAGAATCCAGCAAGCCGGGGGCGCTATCCGCGTATGATGAAATATACTTCGACGCTCTCAGCCCCGAACTGACCGAAATCAGCTATCGGGCAGAACTCACACTGCACGGCATTCCCGATACGCTGTTACCCGCCTTCAAGCCCGCCCTGAACCGTCTCGGCAAGAAAGTGGCGAAAGGCATTTCGGATGCGCTGTCTCCCAAAGCCCATCCGGACGCGACACCGTCGCTGTTTGCGACGCTTAAGGATCGTCTTATTGTCCCCGCGCTGCCGAACTTCGGGCGCAGGGGCTATCAACAGATGCCGGACAAATCCCTCAGTCAGCGCATGGACGGCAAGCGAGTGGTACTGACCGGCCCGACCGCCGGGCTGGGACTGAGTGCCGCCTGTGAACTGGCCCGACTGGGTGCCACACTGATTTTGATTGGACGCAACCGGGAGCGCATGGCGCAGTGTCGTCAGCACATTCTCGACACCAGCGGCACCGATGCCAACACTGTGTTCTGCTACGAAGCAGACCTGTCATCGCTCTCTGAATCCCGTCGTGCGGCCGACGCCATTCTCGCTGAGCATTCGCACATAGATGTGCTGATTAACAATGCTGGCGCACTGTTTTCAGAGCGAGAGGAAACACCCGAAGGCCATGAGCGGGCACTGGCGGTCAATCTGCTCAGCCCGACATTGTTATGCCGAAAATTGGCAAGTGCCATGAATGAACATTCACGCGTGATCAATGTTGTCTCCGGCGGCATGTATCTCGTCGGCTTGCGCGAACACGATATGGAATATCGTCAGTCTCCCTATGATGGCAGTCGTGCCTACGCCCATGCGAAACGCGCCCTGTTCACCTACGGTCAGGAGCTGAGCGCAGACGGCGTCACACCCGTGTATGCCATGCACCCCGGCTGGGCAGCGACCCCGGGCGTAGCAAAATCGCTGCCCACCTTTAACCGGCGGCTAGCCGCCATGCTGCGTGACAGCCGAATGGGCGCAGATACCATCGTATGGCTGGCGTCCTGCGCCTCGCTCCCCCCCAGCAACGCACTGTGGTTTGACCGACGTGCACATACCGCCAACGTCCTCCCCGGCACCGCTGCCAGCGCTCGCCAAAGACAGCGTCTGCTAAATTACCTGAATAACACCCTGCAAGCCTATCTGTGAGGAAACCCGCAATGACGGCGACTGAAAAGAAGTGGATCGCAATTTCCGGCGCCAGCGGCTTTGTTGGACAGGCGCTATGCCGCGCGCTGTTGCAGAAAGGCTATGGCGTCTACGCACTGGGGCGAGACAAGACGAAACTGGAAAAATGCTTCCCCGCGGAGGTGCACCCAGACCTGCAGCCCCACGATTACAGCGAACTGGCCAGCTTGCGCCCCCATGCTGTCGTGAACCTTGCCGGAGAGAACATCGCCCAGCGCCGATGGTCCCTCGCACAGAAGCAGCGCCTGCTCGACAGCCGTGTTCAGACGACACGGCAGCTGGTCTCAGCCGCGCGTCGGGACTGGCCGACACTAAGTTGCTTTATCAGCGCCTCAGCCATCGGCGTTTATGGTGACCGCGGCGAGTCGCTACTGGACGAAAACAGTGCGGCTGGCAATGGCTTCTCCGCCGAGCTTTGCCGACACTGGGAAGCCTGCGTCGATAATTTGCCTTGTCGAACCGTCATCGCCCGCCTTGGTGTGGTACTGGACCGAGACAGAAAACAGGGAGCACTCGCCAAGATGCGGCCCGCTTTCGCACTGGGACTCGGTACCCGCTTTGGCAGTGGACAGCAGTGGCAAGCCTATATTCACCGGCGGGACGTGGTCGAAGCACTGTGTTTTTTTATCGATCACGAGGAATGTCGCGGTGTATACAACCTTGTCAGCCCAGAGCCGGTCAGAAATCAGGAATTCAGCCAGCAGCTCGCCCGCGCCCTGCATCGACCGCTTTTTTTACAAATGCCTCAAGCCGTTGCCGCCCTGCTATTCGGCGAAATGCAGGAGCTGTTCTTCAGCTCCCAGCGGGTGGTGCCAGCCGCACTGGCGTCGTCAGGCTACCCATTTCAGTTCAGTAGCATGGAGGCCATCCTCCGCGACTGCGTGGAACGTCCCTAGCAATCGGCGCGCCAGGATGGACAATGTCTCACAGTGATGCGCTCTGATCACGACTAGAGAGAACTGTTTAGAAAGTTATGATGAGCATGTCAGGGATGACACCGGTGCATACAAGGACGTATCGCACCACTTGAATACCGCTTGTGCCAGAAACGCCGCTGAACGGAACGCTGACACAAGCCGTCTTGACGTTCCAAACTCACGCTTAAGAATGTTCATGTCCCGTCCTGACATAGGTTGTCAGGTTTCAAGGAGCCGCTTCCGTATAGGAGG
>NZ_CFHTQA010000074.1:0-6098 GCF_984394615.1 Spongiibacter sp.
GATCCATTACCCAAAAGTGCAAATGTGAGTCAACTGGGGATGGCCGGAGGCTTACTCTTTTCCCGCATTCGCGCTAAACGGTCACGCTTGGGCCGCAAATCTGCTGAAATTGCCATATTCCCCAATTTGACGCCCATGCGCGGATTCGGAATGCGCTTGTGACGACACCTCTTACTATACAAAGTTGGTATATGGGCCGCGGCCGTCGATGTTTTTAGAGATGTAATTCGCTATGTAGGTTGCTGCAGAGCTCTTGCTGCGGTCGATTTCCTCGATTTTCAATCGCCGAGTATCTGCGCCCCGTTCGTTGCCATCTTCCTGAAGTACATAGTTTTGCAACGTATTTACTAATTCGTTTGCTTGGGACGGGCCAATGAAAAGCAGTAAATGCCAGTGCGGTGTGCCGTCGTGGTGCGGCTCTATTACACGAAAGCCCCAGTCTATCTGCAAAGGCTATGTACTCGTTGTTGAGCCACTAAGGTACTAGAGATATTACTCAATTCAGTCCCGATTCAGTCTTTGCACTCAATACTGCAAGCCTGTTTCTTTCAGGAGCTTTGCCATGAAATATTCTGTGTTGTCGGCGTCTGCCTTGGTTCTGGCCTTATCCGTTCCCGCCGCACAGGCGTCGCCTTATCGCAGTTCGTCACCCAGCATGTATGTGTTTGGCGGCGTGGGAATGTCGGATTTCAGCTGGCAGGAACGAGACGTTCGCTATAGCTTCGGCGATGGCAGCTTGAGTGATGTTGAGGTCGATGAACAGTCGAGTGCCGCGCGGATTGGTTTTGGCTTGCCGGTGGGCGAAAACCTCGCCTTTGAAATGGGCTATGTAAACCTGGGCGATCTGACTGCGTCTGGGTTTTCTGATGGTAGTCAGGTGCTAAATAACGGTTACAGTGCGGGCCGGGTTGATATAGACGGGAGCCTCGATGCGCTGTTTATCGGTCTGAGGCTGCAGACGCCAGCCAAAGAGCCGATTGGCCTGTACGCAAGAATGGGTATTGCTGCCTGGGAGTTTGATGGACGGGTTGAGGACAGCAGTCGACGCGGTGAGTTTCTGGTCGAGGGCAGTGACCCTTATCTGGGGGCCGGGATGCGTCTGGCGGTCGCTCGCAACGCCGATATTCAGGTGGGGTATGACTACTACGTGTTCGACGATGATCGCAGTATCGATATGTCCGCAGATGTCGTCTCGGTGGATTTCGTTCTGCGATTCTAAGCGCGCTTCCGCCGGGAAAGTCTACAGCAGGCGCTTTTTATAGCTCTCAGCGTGCATGTCGATGATTTCCACGCTGAGGCTGTAAACCTCCGGGAGGTGCTCGACCAGCACGGCACGAAGGGTTTCGGCGAGCTGTTGTTTTTGCGGGTCGCTGCGTCCTTCCAGCAGGCGAACACTCAGGTGCACAAACTGCTGGCCGGGGACGGCAAGTTGATACTGCGTGTAGGGCAGAGCGCGTAGTTTAAGGTCTTCGGCCCGCACGATGCCGGTGCTTGCCGCAGCGTCGGCGGCGCTCGACATCAATGCGGGCAAGTGGGCATCCAGTGCCGCAGAGTGTTCAAAAATAAGATGGGGCATGAGGCCTCCGCGACGGTTTAGAACATTTCAAAATATTCTTTCTGCTCCCAGTCCGTCACTTCGCTGAGGAAGCGATCCAGTTCAGCCTGTTTGATCGTGGCGTAATAATTCACGAAGTTGTCGCCAAACTGCTCTCGATAAAAAGCACTTTCCTGAAAGTACAGCAGCGCCTGAAACAGGCTGCGAGGCAGTCGCTGTGCCGTGGAGTTATAGGGTTCCTCAACCGGCGCGGGCAGGGGATAACGCTGGTGAATTCCTGCCAGCCCCGACAATACCTGTGAGGCAATATAGAGATAGGGGTTTGCCGCGGGTTCGCCGACACGGTTTTCGATGCGCGTTGCCGGGTCGCCCATGCCGCCGAGTACCCGCAACATGGCGCCCTTGTTGTCGCGGCCCCATTGAATGCGATCGGGCGCGAGAGTCTGGGGGCGATAACGCTTGTAGGCGTTGATAGTGGGTGCAGCCAGAATGCAGGAGGCGGAGGCGTGCTCAAGGAGACCGGATAAATAGGCCTTGCCGATGTCTGACAGGCAGTCGTCCGGGGTGTCGGGAATAAAGGCATTTTTGCCCGTTTTGCTGTCGATCAGGCTTTGGTGCAAATGCCAGCCGCTGGCAAAGGTGTTGGGAATATGCGGCCGACACATAAAGGTGGCGTGGTAGCCCAGTCGGGCGCAGACCTGCTTGATGGCACTGCGCGCCAGCACCGCACTGTCGGCGGTGGCGAGGCCCCGCTGTGGGCTGAAAGTCAGCTCCAGCTGACTGGGACCAAATTCGATTTCCTCTGAGCGCAGCGGCAGTTTCAGTGCCAGCAATGCCCGGCGAATTTCCCGGAATAGAGGTTCCAGCTCGTCGTAGCGAATTTCCGTGAGGTATTGATAACCCCGTTGCAGGGGAACCACCGACGGTGGAGTGCCGGGTTGCGTGCAGTCGTGAGCGGTCAGCGCGGTGTCCACGTTGCGAAACAGGTGGAATTCCATTTCCAGACCGCTCATCAGCTCAAGGCCCTCGCCAGCCAGCTTACTCAGTGCACTGCGCAGACAGCGGCGAGTATCGTATTCCACCGGCTGGCCGTCGGGATAATACAGGTCGCAAAGAATCCAACCGGTATCCGGGGCCCAGGGCAGGCGACGAAATGTGCTGGGGTCGGCCACCATGATCAGGTCGGCAGCGCCGGCCAGCTTCTGAGTACCCATACCCGCGCCCGATTGCCACACTGGCATGGCGGTACGGTGCGAGGTGTCCTTCAGAATCAGCGTGGAGGTCATGGTGCAGCCATTGACCAGCGTGCTGCCGATGGCATCGCCAATAATGGTTTTGCCACGGGTCAGACCGTGTTGATCGGCAAAAACAAAGCGCAGGACTTCAATATTGTCGGCCTGAATTCGGGCAACGACATCTTCCGCCTGGGCGATCTGGTCGCTGTTCCAGAGTCCGTGCCGGTCTACAAAACTGCCTGAGAGGGGAAGCATAGTGGTGCTCCTCATTCTTGCCAGGGATCGTCAGCCCAGCCGGATTGCTGGCGGCGTTTCAAATCGCGTTCTTTCCAGCAGTTCTGCCAGTCGTCGGCGGGGCCAATTTCATCAATGGCAACGGGGCCGCGAATCCGGGTCACATCGCTGCTCATCGGCAGGGCATCGTGGCTGTCGGCCTCGGCGGCGTCCATCGCTTTGAAGAGCATTCGCCGGTAGCGCATGATGCCGATATCTGAGCGCATCAACTGGTGCTTGCTGCGATCGGCGATGGGGCCGGGGGATTCCACCGCCCACTGGTCGTGAACATTGATGTCGTCACCCATGCCGGTATAGGTTTTGTCGCGCTGTTCATCAGGGTTGTAGCCCCACTGATTTTGCGGGCCGTATTTTGGCTTGTAATCGGGCGGGGGATTCATATCGATACGCTGGGCGCGCATCAGCTCCTTGTTCACCGGTTTACCAAAACTGATAAACATCGAATACCAGTAGCAGGATTCGTCATCGACTGGCACATGCCATTGGGCAATGACCATCTCGTTGCTCATTGGAATGACGATTGCATTCGGAAACAGCAGATTGGTGACCCGTACATGGGTGCTTTCCTCGGAGATTTCCCTGAGGGTCAGCAGGCGAATCCCGAAGTCGGTTTCTTCTGCCCGGATTTCGGGACAGTCAAACTCGCGCAGTACCTTGGTCAACGGCATGCTGCTGTCGACAGCTTCGTCGCGGAACTGGCGGCCGTAGGCCTCGTCCAGTGAGTCGTCGGCCAAAAAACGGTGCAAGAACGAGGCGTGAACGGGGTCGATGCCCACTTCCAGCGCCTGCAACCAGTTGCAGTACCACAGACCTTTGTAGGCAAAGACATGGCTGGCGGGGGCGGTGAAACAGTCCAGTGCGGGAAACGCGGGGGCCTCACCGTCGCCCAGATACGCGAAAATCACGCCGTTGCGTTCTTCGCAGGGGTAAGAGGGGTGTTTGACCAGTGTGTGCGTGTTGGAACCGGCGGGTTGTGCCGGTTGCTCAAGGCAGTGACCCTTGCCGTCGAACAGCCAGCCGTGGAAGGGACAGCGCAGGCCATCTGCTTCGAGTCGGCCGTAAGACAGGTCGACACCGCGATGGGGGCAGAAACGCCCGGAGAGCCGGTATTCGCCGTCGGCGGCCTTGAACAGTACCAGTTGCTCGTTCATCAGGGTGACCGCTTTTACGGGGCGTTCGCCGTCGAGTTCTTCGGTGAGCGCCACGGGCTGCCAGTAGCTGCGCAGTACCTTACCGGCAGCGGTTTCGGGGCCGGTTTCGGTAAGGCGGATATTCTCTTCGGGAGTCAGCATGTCATTAATCCGAACATAAGTTTGAAATACGAACAACGTCGAGTATAGGGACTGCCGCGCCGCGGCGCAACAAGCAAGTTAGCGCTATCTGCCATATAGGATGTTTCGGGGCTTTGATGTAGTATGCGGACAATTGTTTAAATAGCGCATGAGGGAACAAGCCTTGCCAGCCAATAAAAACGGAGATAACGAAAAGTCCAAGGACTTGGTGGGATCCTTGATTCACGGCCTGGGCGTGATCATGGCCTTTGATGCTGAAGACCCCGAGATGACCCTGTCGCAAGTGGCAGAGAAAACCGGCATGAACCGGGCGGGGGCGCGGCGTTATCTGCTCACCCTGGCGCATTTGGGGTTCATTCATCAGGACGACCGGATTTTCCGCCTGACACCCAAGGTGATGGAGCTCGGTTATTCCTACCTGTCCACCGTGCCGATCAGTTCCATTGCCCAGCCGTACCTCGACACCATTCGCGATATCACCGGTGAAGCGGTGGCTGTCGGCATTATCGACGGTGAGGATGTGGTTCATATTGCCAAGGCCAACTCCAAACGACTGATGGCGCCAACGCTGACGATCGGCAAACGCTTTCCCGTGATTTATGCCTCGGCCGGACGCGCTATGTTGGCGTTGAAGCCCGACGCGGAGCGCGACGCGATTCTCGACAAGGCGGACTTTACGCCGCTGACCGACAAAAGCATTACCTCCCGCGAGGAGCTGGACAAAGAACTGGCCAAAATCCGCCGTCAGGGCTATGCACTGGTCGAGCAGGAAATCGAGCTGGGGGCGCGTTCATTGGCGGTCCCGGTCTACAACCAAGCCGGTGAAGTGGTGGCCGGCATCAATACCCTGACCAACGCCGCCATCGTCAGCAAAAAGCAGCTGGTGGATGAGTGCCTGCCAGTGATGTGGGATGCTGCGCAGGAAATCAAACGCGCCCTGGTTTCCTGATGCCATGCGGGCCACTTTCGTGGCCCGTTTCATTGCCGAGGGCTGGAAAGCCCGCCAGACAACACCTCGACAAAAGCCCCTTGTTTAATTTGCGAACATGTGTTCGTATAAAAAACAATTGTTTTTTTGTATTGAGGTTGTCATGAACGTTATTCACACCGAGCTGGCCCCACAGGCGATTGGTCCTTATTCCCAGGCAATTGCCGTGAACGGCCTGGTTTTCGTCTCCGGGCAGATTCCCCTTGATCCTGTCAGCGGTGAGCTGCGGGAAGCTGATATTCACATCCAGACAACGCAGGTATTCGAAAACCTGAAGGCGGTACTGGATGCGGCGGGCAGCGATTTTTCCAAGATTGTTAAGCTGTCGATTTTTATGGTGGATCTTGCCGACTTCGCCATCGTGAACAGCATTATGAGTGAGTACTTTACCGAGCCTTATCCGGCGCGTGCCTGTGTACAGGTGGCGGCCCTTCCCAAAGGGGCAATGGTCGAAGTCGAAGCGGTGGCAATTTCCGCATAAGAGGACGGTGGCATGATAGAACTTGCGTTGCTGATGGCCGTGTCGGGGCTCTTGGCGGGTGTGCTGAGTGGTCTGTTTGGCGTAGGGGGCGGCATTATTCTGGTGCCGGTGCTGGACTACGCACTCGGGTTTACCGAGCTGAACCCGGTTTACCGTATGCATGTCGCCGTTGCTACATCACTAGCCGTGGTGATGTTTACCACTTTTTCCTCGGCCTATGCCCACTACAAAAAGGGCTCGGCGGACCTGGCGC
>NZ_CFHTQA010000075.1:0-6034 GCF_984394615.1 Spongiibacter sp.
CGGCTCCGCCGGTTTCACCGGCGCAGCCTCAGGGGTGCCCCGCCCCTCAGTGGGAGGCGTCTCGGGCTCAACTCGCGAAGCGCCGGGCTGCTCCTTCCCGGCCCGGTTGCTCTTGGCGGGTTTGGGCTCGGGCTTGGTTTGTGTTTCCGCTTCCTCAAGCAGGCGGGGCGCTTCTCGAGCTGCTTCTTTCACGGCCTCGCGAGCAGCGGCGCTGACCGCATTCGGGTCGTCGCTCTGCTGTGCGGCAGACTGGGCGGCTTCACGGGCGGCTTCCTTCATATTTTCCGCGACGGGCTCCAGTGCCTCGGCGACTACCGAGTCGGCCACTTTCTCGGCCGCCATCTGTTTTTCGTCCGTCGTAATACCTACGTGGTAGCCGGCAAAGCCGGGCATCACCATCTGGTTGACCGCCATGCCGATCACCTGGCCATCAACGCTGCTGCGAATAACGCTGCTGCGATTGGTGATCGGGTCGGTCACGGTGCCTAGAATATCGCCGGTTTTCACTTTCTGGCCGAGTTTGACTTCAGAGAGCAGCACGCCACTTTGATCGGCGCGCAGCCACAGAGATTTGTAGAACACGGTTTGCTTGGGTGCGCGCACCGGCTTGTCGTGGATCATGTCCAGATGATGCATTACGGCGCGAACGCCGTTGACGCTCTGCTCCACTTCCTTCAATTGCAGACGGAGGGGTTCTCCCGCTTCCAGGGTGACTGCGGGGATGCCGGCTTCGACTGCGGCGCGACGCAAGGTGCCGCTGGTGCCCGCGCCATCGAGTACCGTGACATCGTGAAACATTTTACTGAATTGCATCACGCTTTCTTTGCCGAGATCACTGCGCAGTTGAGTGAGGTTGGTACGGTGGAAGGAGCCCGTGTGAATGTCGATCAGGCGATCACAGTGCATGATAATTTCATTGAACAGGCTGTGGGCAATGCGCGCGGCGGAGCTGCCCTGTTCATCGCCCGGGAAAAAGCGGTTGAGGTCACGGCGGTCTGGCAGATAGCGGGAGTTGCGTAAAAAGCCGTGCATATTGACGATCGGGACACCGATAACCACGCCTTTGAGTCGGTCGCTCTCCAGACTGAACATGACGCGGCGGATGGTTTCCACGCCATTGAGTTCGTCGCCGTGCACAGCGGCGGTCAGACAGAGGGTCGGCCCCGGCTGTGTGCCTGCTGCGACCAGCACAGGTGTTGGCATCGAGAGCCCGGCAACTGCTTGCCCCGCTGTCCAGTACAGGCGCTGGAAACTTCCGGGTGGGACATCGTGGCCCAATATGCTCAATGCGGCACCGAGGCTTTCCGCGTCGCTGTTTTCATCCTGTTCTACAGCGCTGATCAGTGTGGGAACCGAGCGCCGCGTCGGGGTTTTCAGGCCGTTGCTGTGCTGGGATTCACTAAGTGAATTCACAATCTGTTCGTCGGCGTGAGCCATATTGGCAGCGGCGATGATGCTGCCCAGTAGCAGGGTGAACAAGGCGCGAAAAGGTCGGCGCATGTAAGAAAACTCCTTTGGGTTCTGGCTGTTACTTAGCCAATACCGGCGTATTCGGTCAAGTTTCTCGTGATGTTACGGCTTCCCTGCTTTGACGGAAACGGTGATATAAGTTCCGATGTAAGCATGGTGCAGGGAATTAATACCTTGCTTCTTCCCTTGCGACTTGGGGGCGCGGTAGCGCGCACTAATCGCTATAATGGTGGGCAATGTGGTGAGTGGCAGCGGAGAAGCCAGAGTGAGCAAAGATCGCCTGATAATTTTTGATACGACCCTGCGCGATGGAGAGCAGAGCCCGGGTGCGTCGATGACGCGGGATGAGAAGGTCCGCATAGCCAAGATGCTGGAGAAAATGGGCGTCGATGTTATCGAGGCCGGTTTTGCGATTGCCAGCGTCGGCGACTTTGAGTCGGTGCGCGCCGTGGCTGAGGCGGTGAGTGAAAGTACGGTGTGTAGCTTGTCGCGCGCCGGCGCACAGGATATTGACCGCGCGGCTGAAGCATTGAAGCCCGCCCGCCGTGGACGTATTCATACCTTTATCGCCACGTCACCGATTCATATGGAATACAAGCTGCGTATGCAGCCCGATGCCGTCGTTGAACGCGCGGTGGCGGCCGTTAAACACGCCCGCAATTTAATCGATGATGTGGAGTTCTCCTGCGAGGATGCGTCGCGCTCGGAGTTTGATTTCCTGTGCCGGATTATCGAGCAGGTCATCGACGCGGGCGCTTCAACTATTAACTTGCCTGATACTGTCGGCTACGGTGAGCCCGGCGAGTACGGGGCAATGATCCGCCGTCTGATCGAGAATATTCCCAACGCGGATAAAGCGGTGTTCTCGGTGCATTGCCACAACGACCTCGGTCTGGCCGTGGCTAACTCGCTGTCGGCGGTACTCAATGGTGCCCGGCAGGTGGAGTGCACCATCAACGGTTTGGGCGAGCGGGCGGGCAATGCCTCGCTGGAAGAAATCGCGATGGCTGTACGCACTCGCAAGGATGTCTTTCCGGTGGATGTCGCGCTGGATACCACGCAGATCGTGCCGACCTCACGCCTGGTGTCGTCTATCACCGGCTTCCCGGTGCAACCCAACAAGGCCATCGTGGGGGCGAACGCCTTTGCCCATGAATCGGGGATCCATCAGGACGGGGTACTGAAGCACCGCGAAACCTACGAAATCATGCGAGCTCAGGATGTCGGCTGGCACAACAACAAGTTGGTGCTGGGCAAGCACTCGGGACGCGCGGCGTTCAAAGCGCGGCTTGAAGAACTCGGTATTGAAATTGCCCATCAGGGCGCACTGGACCTGGCGTTTACGCGTTTCAAAGAGCTGGCTGATAAAAAGCACGAGATCTTCGATGAAGATCTACAGGCATTGATGAGCGATGTGCAGCCCAGCGATAAGCCGCAGCGATACCAGCTGCAGTCGCTGGAGGCGGTATCGCGCAGTGGCAGCAAGCCGCGTTCGGAAATTGTGCTGACGATCGACGGCGCGGCGCAGCAGGTCAGTGCCGAGGGTGACGGGCCTGTTGATGCCGCGTTCAAGGCGGTGGAGTCCGCAGTGAACAGTGGCGCCAAACTGGAGTTGTATTCGGTGAATGCGATCACCAGTGGTACAGACTCTCAGGGCGAGGTTCAGGTGCGGTTGGAACGCAATGGGCGCATCGTCAACGGCAATGGTGCCGACACCGATATTATTGTCGCCTCAGTGAAGGCCTACCTCGATGCTCTGAATCTGTTGGAGCTGGATGAACAGCGAGCTCATCCTCAGCGTGAGGGCGTGTAAGTGAGCGCTGCGCTGCGCCAGTCTTACCTCAGGGCGATGGGCCTGCCGCTGTATGTCCCTCGCTTTATTCTGCCGGGGGCGGCGCCCAGCCCGGCGGTTGAGATTGATCAGCCTGACGTCAATTCGCCTGCTCCTCAGCCATCTCTGGAAAAGACGCTGCCTGCGCAACAGCCCGTTGCCGAATCCGGCAATGCCGCCCGACAGGCGCTGGGTGCATTAACGGAACCGGTGGCAACACAGGCGCCGCGTGAAAAGCCGGAAACACCTCGCGTTGAACGTCACACGGAAGCCCTGCGTTTTCACGCGTCGTTGATCGATACCGGTATCGGCCTGCGGATGGTGGCTGATGTCAGTAAGGGACCGCTGACGCCTGAGGCGAGAAAATTGATGGCCAACATCGCTCGAGCCGTGGCGGCGCATTGGCAGCGTGCGGAGCAACTTGCGTTTTCCGCCAGCAATTTTGAATGGCCACTGGTCAAGGTGCCCGGTATTTCTCAGGGGGCGGAAGAGGCCCGGGACGCATTGAGTGCCCGCCTGTTGTCGACCGAGGCCGATGCGGCGATTCACCTCGTGCTGCTGTTTGGCGACAGCTTGCAGAACTTCATCAGCGACGACTACCTCTCCGCACACAATGCCCGCTTGCTGCGCACTGTTGAGGTTGAACAGATGCTCGGCAATGCCGATCACAAGGCCGCGTTGTGGGCTGAGTTGCGAGCGATTCACGTCGGTGGCTGAGCAGGACATGCTGCGCTTCGCGGCGCTGGATCACAATGATATTGAGCCCTGTCTGGCACTGAGCCGGAACAGCGACCCCCACCCGTGGCGAGACGATACTTGGCGGCGCAGTCTGCGCGATGAGTTCTGTTTTGGTCTGTTCGACGATCGATGCCTGCTGGCCGTCGCCGCTTTTTCGCTCGTGATGGACGAGGCCAGCCTGCTGAATATCGTGGTCGGCCAGGACTTGAGGGGAAAGGGGCTGGGGCGGCACCTGCTGTCGGAAGGGCTGAACTGGATGCAACAGATTGGCGCTCAACGCTGTCTGTTAGAGGTGCGTCGTGGCAATGCCTCTGCGCGCGCACTCTATCAGCGACTGGGTTTTGTGGAAGACGGTATTCGCAAGAATTACTATCCGCTGGGCGATGGCCGCGAAGATGCGGTATTGATGTCGGCGGACTTGCCTTTAACAACGGAATAACATCATGCAGGAAATAGAAAGCGACTTCTGGTTTATCGCCTTGCCGGAGCAATGGCAGACGGAGCAGGAAGACGAAAGCATCCTGATTTACGACGAAGACCAATTGGGCTGTATCTGCCTGACTAATCTGGAAAGTGACGGCGGTAAACCCGACCGAAAGGCGCTGGAAAACCTCATTGCGGAAGTGGGGCAGCGTCTGGAAGATGGGCGCCGTTGCGAGCTTGGCGAAGGCTGGCAGGGATGGGAATTCGAAACTGAGGAAGAGGGGGATTATATTCGCGAGTGGTACCTTCTCGGCTCTGATCATCTCCTGCTGATTACCTATTCCTGTGCGGAAGAAGACCGGGAAATGGACCGCAGTGCGGTCGACGAAATCCTCGACAGCCTCCGTAGCAAGGCAGAGTAATACGCAGCTAAATATCTCTGATCCATTGATGTGCCTTTGTGTTCGTGTTATGAAAGGCGAATTCGCGCACAGTGAGAACGTATTCAGCTGTGCTAACGTCAAGTCTAAATAAAATCGTTAGGTCGTGGTCGTAATGAAGCGCTTGGTCTCTGTTTTTGTGTTGCTGTGCTGCGGTATCTCCGTTAGCTGGGCAGACAGCCTCAATGAACAACTCAAATTAGCCTCCGTCAGTGCCTTGGCGATGGATGCCGAATCCGGTGAGTTACTGTTCGAGAAACATGCCAATCTGCGCATGCCCATTGCTTCTATCACTAAGGTGATGACGGCGATGGTCGTGTTGGATGGCGGGCAGTCACTGCGTGAGAAAATCCGCTTTACGGAAAAGGATCGAGATGCCATCAACCATTATTTTTCACGTATCCGGGTAGGGTCAGAGCTGCCTCGCGGTGAAGTGCTGCAACTGGCACTGATGTCCTCTGAGAACCTGGCGGCGGCCGCCCTGGCCAATAACTATCCGGGTGGCGCCAAGCGCTTTGTCGCGGCGATGAATGCCAAGGCTGCCGCGCTTGGAATGAGCAACAGTCATTTTGTCGACAGCAGCGGCCTGTCGCCGAAAAATGTGTCGACCGCCCGCGATTTGGCGAAGCTGGTCGCTGCGGCTGCCCGTTACCCCGAGATTAAAACCTACTCGACCACGGCCGTGCACACGGCGAATTTCAGCCGACCCCGTTATAAGCTTGCCTATGTGAATACCAATCCGCTGCTTCGTTATGAGCGTTGGGAAGCCGCGTTGAGCAAGACGGGTTACCTTGATCTTGCCGGGCGTTGTCTGGTGATGCAGACCGATGTCGACGGTCGCCCCGTTGTGCTGGTAATGCTGGATTCCTTCGGCAAGAGCAGCCCCATTGGTGATGCGGGACGGATTAAACGCTGGCTGGAAGACGGTAAGGTTGGTCGTGTTGCCTCATCGGCAATGGAGTACCAGCGTAACAAATTGTCGGGTTACATGGCCTTGCAGAGCACCGCGCGCCTGAATTGATAGGCATTCATCACCCATAAAAAAAGCGGCGTTATCGCCGCTTTTTTTATGTCCATTGTCCCGTCCTGAAATAGGTTTACACCCATGAGGCCTATTTATGGATACCACTAC
>NZ_CFHTQA010000076.1:0-5421 GCF_984394615.1 Spongiibacter sp.
CCGCCGCTATCGCGGTTTCTTCCAGCGAGGCCGTAAACTGTACATTGACCGGGCCGTCCTCAGGCGCCTCGGCACCCAGGAAATTAACCACCACGGGCTTGTCTAACTCCGCCGCTCTGGCCAGAATTTTCTCGGTCACCACCGCTGCCGGTGGCTTGGAGGTAAGTACAATCAGGCGGGTATCCGGATCGGCCGCCAACATATCCATAGCCATCAGCATAGTCAGCCCGCCAATCTCGGCTTTCAGGTCGCGACCGCCGGTACCAATGGCCTGGGAAATACCCACGCCCATGCGATCCAGCAATACGCTGATTTCCTGCACACCGGTACCCGAAGCACCGACAATACCGACCGGCCCGCGCGCTACCGCATTGGCAAAGCCGAGACCGACGCCGTTAATAATTGCGGTGCCGCAATCCGGGCCCATCAGCAACAGGCCCTGTTCTGTGGCCTGCTGCTTCAGCGACAATTCCTCTTCAACGCTGACGTTATCGCTGAACAGCATGACGTTAAGGCCATTGTTCAGCGCCCGACGCGCCTCCGCCGCCGCGTAATCACCGGGCACGGAAATCAGCGCAATATTGCTTTGGCGATCTGCAGCCAGGGCGGCTTCCAGAGTGCGAGGACGGTAACTTCCCGCCGCCGACTGACTGCGGGCGTTGAGCAGCTCGGCCGCCAGCGCCAGCGCTGCGGCCGCCTGTTCCTCACCATCGGCCACAACGGCAATCACCAGATCGTCGGCACGGGCGGTGCCCAGCGCTTCGTCCTGAATGCCTGCCGCAGCAAGAATCTTTTTGTTGTTGTCGGTTGCCATCATCAAGATGGCCTCACGCGCCCCGCTCTCGCGGCGTACGCGTTCCGACACCTGCATCAGTCGCACCGAATCGTGGTACTCCCGGGGACGGATCAACAAGCGGCTGCTCATACGGCCACCTCCTTACCCTCACTGTCGCCGATGCGGGTATCGTGAAACAGCGGGTAGGCACCAATGGCATCAAAGCGAATACCGCTGATGGATTTCTTGGTAGCCACAATATTGGTATTGCAGTGCAGGGGTACAGCCAGAGCGTTTTCCATGACCAGCGTCTGGACTTTCTGGAACAGCGGCACAAAATCCGCCATTGCCAGGGTCTTCTCGGCGCGCTCAATCAGCGGGTCTAACTGGGGAACATCATTCGCACTGCGCTTTGTCCAGCCGTAGCCATTGGGACCACTGTGGCGGGAATGATAGACAAAGCTCAGCATTTGCGAGGAACTGGCGTATTTGCCCTGAGGGATCAGGTGGTGTTCACCGGCCATACCCGCGCGAATCCACGGCACTGGATCGAGCTGAACGACCTCCACTTCAATCCCGATGTCCGCCAGCATTCGGGTGACAATTTTGCCGAACTGCGGGTAAAAATTGACCGGCAAGGCATAGAACTGCACTTTCAATGGCTGACCGTTTTTGTAGCGTTTACCATCTTCTTTGTAGAGCCAGCCCGCCTCATTGAGCAAGGCTTCGGCAAGGCCGGAGTTAAAGGGATAATACTTTTCTACTGCCGGTTCGTAGCCCAGGGTGAATTGCGAAACCGGGCCGTAAGCCCGCTCGAATTCGCCATGAAAAACCTCTTCCACCAGTGCATCGCGATCCACCGCGTGACTGATCGCCTTGCGCACCGCCAGCTCACTGGTCGGCGATCGATGAATATTCATCATCATGCTGACCGGGATACCGCGAATCGGCCAGGTCTCAACATTGAACGCGCCGTGCTCACGCAAATGGGCACAATCACTCGGCGTCACATAGAAAATCGCGTCAACCACGTCGTCCAGCAAGGCGGCAGTACGCAGCGCATTGTCTGCCAGAAAGCGAAACTCGATTTCATCCACAGACGCAGCGCCGGGGTTATTCACCAGCGGTGGTGCCCAGGCATAGTCCGGATTGCGCCGAATGGTCAGGCTTTCGCCCGCCTTCCAGTTATCGAAGATAAACGGCCCAGTGCCCACCGGATGACGGGCAAACCCTGCGTTACCGAGCTTCTCCACGGCGGCGGGAGAAACCGGCGCCAACCAGCCCTGACTGAGCGCATCAAGCAACAGTGCGTAGGGCTCGTCGAGAATAATTTCGACACAGAATTCGTCAATGACCCGGCAGCTCTTGTAACTGCCGAGCAAACTGCCCGCGAGCTGCGACTGGTTTTCCGGGTTGTGAGCGCGATCCAGTGAAAATTTCACCGCGTTCGCATTAAACGGTGTGCCGTCATGGAAATGCACATCGCTGCGCAGGAAAAAAGTGTAGCAGCACTCGTCGTCAGAAACCTGGTAGCGCTCAGCCAGCCCGGGCAGATAGTCGCCCTCCACCGTCTTATTGACCAGCGTATCAAACACGCCATTAGTCATTTGCAGGGCCAATTCCGCCGAACCGATATGCGGATCAATTCCGGAGGGTTCGTAGTGCACACCTATACGTAAGCGTTTCAAATTCTCACCTCACATCTCTTTAGTTCGCATATTGAACTATTGTTCTAAATGGTAACATCGCACTATCGAAACGCCAAGCCATAATCGCTCTGTTATCGCAGTGAAGCCGGAGAAACGCGCGGTTCAAACGCCGCGTCTGGCCGCCAGATAATCGGCGAGATAGGGTTTGATCTCCGCTAAGGACGCCTGACTCGTCGCCACCTTGCGCAGACCAAACAGGCTGAGCTGCTGATAGAGGTCGTCGCGCAGAGAAGCTTCGTCGAGCCGACGGTGATGCCCATCGTCCATCACACATTCTCCTGCGACGTATACCTGCCGGATGGTGTCTGCACCGGCGTAGTGGAGAAGCTGCGCAAAGATATTGGTGTCCAGGGCCACTCGGGGCACCGGCAGGCGGCTCACATCCAGCACCAGAAAATCGGCCTGTTTGCCGCACTCCAACGAACCGAGCTCTGCAGACTTTCCCAGTGCCTTGGCGCCGTTAATCGTTGCCATTGAAAACACCTGACGGGCGTCCAGCTGCTGCGATGGCGAGCGATGCAGGTTCGCCACCAGGCGCATTTCCCGGAACAGATCGGCATCGTCATTCAGCGCCATGCTGTCGAGGCCAAGCGCCACATTTACACCGGCGTCGAGCATCTCGCACAGCGGCGCGATACCGTTGCGCAGTCGCAAGTTGGAGCTGGCGTTGTGAACAATCGAGCTGCCCGCGTTGGCAAGCAGCTCCATATCGTCGCGCGTCGTGAACACACCGTGGGCCAATGACAGTTGCGCGTTGAGCCAGCCCGATGACTGCAAATACGCCACAACGGAACGGCCATAACGCTGCTCGGCACACCACTGCTGATAGGGGCTCTCCAGTGCGTGAGCCTGAATCGCCATCCCCTGCTGTTCAGCAAACTGCCAGATCGATGACAACAGTTCGTCTGAACACCAGTGCAGGGACACTGGCCCCGTCATCAGCCACTTGGGACTGTCCTCGTAGTGATTACAGGCGCTGCGCATTTGCTCAAAGTAATGCTCGGCATCGAAGCGACTGCGCGCGGCCAGCATCTCGCCGCAGCGCTGTTGCAAATCGCGAGGCATGGAGGGCATGACGCCGCGCAGCAGCTGTTCGACGACGCTCTGATCCATCGCACTGGCAATCAGGCCGCAACGCAGACCACTATCGCGATAGGCGGCTGCCGCGGCGTCCAAATCGCTGAGAAACTCGCCGGGGCGGTAGTAACTGTTGGTGCTGCTGGTCACACCGTGGCGCAGTTGCTGCAAGGCGCTCAGGGCGGTCTCGGTGTAGCGATCCAGCCCCGGCATGCACAGCAATTCCAGAATCCAGATTTCCAGCAGTTGATCCGCAATCCCGAGTTGCTGCGGGGAGACGGCCCGGCCGTGGTCGTGGGCATTGATCATGCCCGGCATCACCACGACGTCTGGGCCACCCGCCCGCGCCGCGGGCTTATAACGCTGGCGCAGATAGTCGTAGGGGCCGACATCAATAATCTGCCCATTGTCGATACACAGTCCCGCATCACGGAGAATCCCAGGACTGCTGCTGGGGTCGGTAATCAGCAAGCCCGCGTGAACCAGCAGAGAACATTCCCGCAGACTCATGACTTCAGTCTCGGATCGAGAATATCCCGAAGGGCATCGCCCAGCAGGTTGGATGCCAGCACCACACAGAGGATGGCGACACCGGGAAAGACCACGGTCCAGGGCGCATCCCACATCAGGTCGCGCCCCTCGCCGAGCATCGCGCCCCACTCCGGGGTTGGCGGTGTGGCGCCCAGGCCAAGAAAGCTCAGTCCAGCCGCGCTGAGCAGCGCCCAGCCATAAGACATGCTCGCCAGAGTCAGTACCGGCGGCATGGCATTGGGCAGAATGTGCAGAAAGATCACCCGCAAATCGCTGGCGCCGGTGCTGCGCGCCGCATCCACATAGATATCTTCTTTGATCGACAGCACCGATCCGCGCACAACGCGGGCGAAATTGGCAATGCCGCCAATGCCCACCGCAATCATCACGTTTTCGATACCCGGCCCGAGCAAGGCCACCACGGTCAGCGCCAACAGAATGCCGGGAAACGCCATCAGCGTGTCAATCAGCCGCATGGCTATCTCGTCAATTCGGCCGCCGTAGTAGCCCGCAAACAGCCCGATGGCAACGCCGATACTCACCGAAATAAGCAGTGCCACCACACCAATCAGCATCGATACCTGCGCGCCGAAAACCACGCGACTGAATATATCCCTCCCCAGCAGATCCGTGCCCATCAGGTGTTCAAGGCTGGGCGATTGCATCGAGTCCTCGGTATTCACCGCAAAGGGATCGTAGGGTGCGATCAGTGGTGCCAGCACGGCCACCAGCGCGAACACGACCAGTACCGTGGAAGCCCAGCGCCCCACCGGGTGAACAAACAGATTCCCCACGCCGCCACACAGCTTGCGAATGGGACCGGGGTTAACAACCGGCTTTGCGGAAGTCGCCATATCAACTGTACCTAATCCGCGGGTCGATCAGGGCATAGGCCAAATCCACCAGAATATTAATCAGCACGTAGAGCACCGAGGTCATCAACACTGCGCCCTGCACCAGCGGCAAATCCTGGTCGATAATGGCGTTGATCAAGGTTGATCCCAGGCCCTGCCGGGAAAAGACGGTTTCGACAATGAACGAGCCCGACAGCAGCCAGCCAAATTGCAGACCAATAATGGTCACGACGGGAATCAGCGCATTGGGCAAGGCGTGCACCAGCAGGATATTGCGCTCGGTTTTGCCCTGCGCCCGGGCGGTGCGAATGTAGTCCTGCTTCATCACATCGATCATGCCGGTGCGCGCCGAGCGCGCGATAGTGCCCACCGCCCCGACAGCCAGCACCAGCGTCGGCAACACCAGATGTGCCACGCTGCCCTGCCCCGACGCCGGCAGCCAGCCGAGCGTGACGGAAAACAGCAGGATCATCAT
>NZ_CFHTQA010000077.1:0-4142 GCF_984394615.1 Spongiibacter sp.
GAACGAAGTGTAGTAATTTGAAATGGGTATCCATTTTATCGGGGGAAGATCACAAGCGGCAGAGCGCGGCGTTATGCATCTGCAGGAGGAAAGCATGAATATTAAAGTCGAGCACCGTGGTACTTGTCTTTGCGGTGCAGTCCGAATTGCAGCTAAGACAAAGAGCAATAGCATCGGAGCCTGTCACTGCACGATGTGCCGAAAATGGGGGGGCGGCCCGCTTTTCGCAGCCGAGTGTGAAAGTGACGTAAACTTTGAAGGTGTCAATCACATATCCACCTTTAGCTCTTCAGAGTGGGCTGAGCGCGGCTTCTGTCAAGTATGCGGCACTCACCTATTTTACCGCTTAAAGCAAGAAGGACACTACGCGATCCCTGTCGGGCTCTTTAATGGCGGAGATCAGTGGAGTCTTACTGAGCAAATATTTATCGACCAAAAGCCTCCGTTCTACTCGTTTACACAAAAAACGAAAGATCTTACCGGCGAAGAGGTTTTTGCCCAGTATTCAGAAAAGTAAGTCTGGGTGGGTGGAATTGCATAACAAGGCCAGGCACAGCGACGGCTTTTCCGTTGCGGCTTCGCCTCCACTACAAAGCCGCGCGTGCTGGCGACGTTATGTTTCTTAGAGCCTCTACGAAATGAGAGTAAGGCACTTCGCATCGAAGAGTATAAAAATCGGCTTCGCTCTTGAGTGGGAGTCGATTATTACAGAATTTTTCATAGCGTTTCTGCTCGGTGTATTTGCATTTATGGGGTACACGGCTAAGATTCCCCTCCTGCTTTTCCCCTGCGCAATTGCAGCGGTGGTGTGTTTTATTATGACTGTCCTGAGGGCCTGCATGGCTGTTAAAGATAAAGTCGAGTCATTACAAAATCATGAGAAGCAGGAGTAATATTTCGAGAAGGTGAAGAATCATAACAATGGCAGGAAGTTGCCGCCTGAGTTCTGTTGCTTAAGGATGTGAGTGAGGCGGTCGCAAGATGTATGTACCAAGCCAGTTTCAAGAAGATGACCTAAACGCGCTGCAGCAGTATATCCGCGACTACGGATTTGGCCTGCTGATTGTTGCTGATGATGAGGGTATTGAGGCGAATCATGTGCCTTTTTATCTGAACTCAGACGAGGATGGCGGTCAGGGAACGCTTCAGTGTCATCTGGCTCGCGGGAATCCTGTGTGGAGGCGTTTGCAGGGCGGCGCTCGGGTGCTGGCGGTTTTCCAGGGGCCAGATGCTTACATTTCGCCGTCACTGTATGCGACCAAGGCGGAAACCGGCCGGGTGGTGCCTACCTGGAATTATCTTGCTGTTCATGTCGAGGGCAGGGCGCGTGTGGTTGATGACGCAGGGTGGCTGACGGCGCATCTCCATCGCTTAACTGATCAGCAGGAGCGCGTGATGAGGGCGCCGTGGTCTGTCGATGACGCGCCAGAGGATTTCACCGATCGGCTGATTGCCGCCATCGTCGGTGTGGAGATCATGATTGAGAGCTTGACCGGTAAGGTCAAGGCTAGCCAGAACCAGCCAGAGAAGAATCGCCAGTCGGTGAAAGCGGGTCTTGAGGCCGCTGGTGAGGATTCCCAGCGCGCCATAGCGATGCTCATACGCTGAGAAGGTTTATTGGCTGATTTTCGGTATTCGGTATCTGCTTTATCGGTCTCGTCGGCCCCTCGTCAAGTACGCTGGCTGGGCAGTTTGTTCTCCCTCAGCCCCAGCACAAGCCATCGGCAAGTCAGTGTAGAGTGCTGGCGTCTATTCGCCCTTTATTTCTACGTTTATTCATCGTCTTCCTCTTCGTGATGGTGGCTCGCGGCATCCTTTTTGATATTGAAGTTGATACTGATTATCATTTTGTTTTAGTATCTGCGCCAGATTCATTGACCTCAATTTGACGCGGCCGGAGTGTTCGCTCCGCAGGCTGACACGACAGGAATGATTTATGAAAATCTTCAATCGCGGCATTCTCGCTGTCTCTGTAGCGGGAGCGATTTCGATAAACGGCGCGTATGCCATCGCCGCTGACGCGGAAGAAGGCTCCGTTCAGGTATCAGGGCGAGCGGACCGTGGGGATATTGAGACGGTTCATGTTTACGGAGAGCCTGAGAAGACGCGTACCGCAACAAAGCTTAATTTGACGATACTCGAAACGCCTCAGGTGGTATCGGTGATTTCGCGTGACCAGATTGAGGATTTCACTCTGCGTGAAGTGAACAGCCTGTTGCGATACGTGCCAGGTGTCACGGTGGAAGAGGTGGAGACGGGCCGAACGTATTACACGGCGCGGGGCTTCGATATCGTCAATTTCCAATATGACGGCGTTGGTGTTCCGTTCTCCTATGGCCTGACGCAAGGCCATGATGATTCAGCGATTTATGAACAGGTTGAGGTGGTCAAAGGGGCGACCGGTTTAACAACGGGGCTCGCCAATCCCTCTGCGACAATTAACTATTTGCGGAAACGGCCTACTGAAGAGTTTCAGGCAATGGCACGTGCCTCTGCCGGGAGCTGGAGCCAGTATCGCGTCGATGGAGACGTATCGGGCACGCTCATCGAAGACAGGCTGACCGGGCGTCTTGTGGTTGCCCGCGAAGATGGTGATTCCTATCTGGATCGCTACAGCAAAGAGATGCAGATATTTTATGGGGTGATTAGCGGTGCGATTACCGAATCCAGTCGCTTCACCCTTGGGCATACCGTTAACGATAGTTATACGGAAGGGAATTCGTCAGGGGCATTGCCGCTTTTTTACAGTGATGGTTCGTTGACGGATTACGATGTTTCAACCAATACCGCTCCGAAGTGGGCCTATCAGGACGTACAGCAAACACGTAGCTTCCTGGAGCTGGAGCAGGATTTAGGTGAGCGTTGGGTACTGAAGGGTATCTACACGCGCCATGATCAAGACAAGGAATGGCAGTCGTTCTATTTGGCTGGTGCGCCAGACCCGGATACCGAAGTGGGGCTTACCGCTCATGCCAGCCTGTATCAGGCCAATGATAAAGAAGACATATTTGACCTGTTTGTCAGCGGCAGCTTTTCATTTCTGGGGCGCGACCACCAGTTGGTTGTCGGCGCGAATATGGCTGATATCAAGCTCACCGGACGCTCTGTTTACACGCAAAACTGGAACTACGATCCCGTCGGCGGTGATTGGGCAGATGGCGCGACACCGCGCCCGACGTTCGATGTTTACGATGCGGCGTCTCAGTCCACCGATATTGATCAGGAGCAAAACTCCTTCTATATCTCGACACGCCTGTCGTTGAGTGATGCGCTCTCGGTTCTGCTGGGTGGGCGCACAGTGGATATCGAACAGGACGGGGTAAGTTACGGGGCGCCTCAGGATGTCTCCGACAATGAAACCGTTCCTTATGTCGGTGTGACCTATGAAGTGCTCGACGGCACCATGCTGTACGCCAGCTACAGCGAGGTCTTCAAGGCGCAAACCTGGGTCGATGCCAACTTGGCGCCGCTGGGGGCCGTGCGAGGCGAGAGTTCTGAGGTGGGCGTTAAGCAGGAGTTTTTTGACGGACGTGCGGTACTGACCTTTGCGCTGTTCGAATCTCGGCAGGAGAATTTTGGCGAATGGGTAGGCCGGGATAACACGTCTGGCTTGAATCTTTATCGCGGTGTTGAGTTTGAGAGCGACGGCTTTGAACTGGAGCTTGCTGGTGAGGTGTTGCCAGGGCTTAACATCAGTGCTGGCTACACGGAGGTCGAGGTCGAGGATGAGAACGGGAACGATACCCGTCGTTTCATTCCTGCCCAGCAGCTCAAGCTGGCTACTGCCTATAATGTGCAGGCCGTTCCGGGCTTGCGCGTCGGTGGCGGCGTCAACTGGCAGAGCAAAATTTACTATGGCGATACCGAAGTTCAGTCAGGTTATGCACTGATTGATGCCTTTGCGAGCTATAACCTGACCGAGACACTTACGCTGTCTCTCAATGTGAATAACGTCGGTGATAAAAAATACCGGCTGAGCCCGCAATGGGGGCAGGCGAACTTCGGTGCCCCGCGGAATGTGATGGGATCAATTACCTGGCGGTATTAATTCAATACATCGCCATACAGATAGGGCCTGACTGTCAGTCGCGACGGGGCTCAGACATAGGAAAATATGTCTGAGCCCCGTTTTCTCGTCATCA
>NZ_CFHTQA010000078.1:0-4120 GCF_984394615.1 Spongiibacter sp.
AGCCGAAGCCGAAGCCGAAGCCGAAGCCGAAGCCGAAGCCGAAGCCGAAGCCGAAATGCCACTCGTCGATGAGGACGACACAATGATAGAGAAACCGCACGAATGAGTGCTGAAGACGAAAAGTTACAGAAAGTACTGGCTCGAGCCGGTATTGGTTCCCGTCGTGAAATGGAACGGGCAATTGCCGATGGGCGTGTCAAGGTGAATGGTGAAACAGCCACCCTTGGTGATCGCGTCGACAAAACTGCTCGCATCGTATTTGATGGCAAGCCGGTCAAGCTGGATACGGGCAGCACCAAGCCCCGTGTACTGCTTTACAACAAGCCTGAAGGCGAAATCTGTAGCCGCAAAGACCCGGAAGGGCGTCGCTCGGTCTTTGATCGCCTGCCACGCCTTAACGGTGAGCGCTGGATTTGCGTAGGGAGGCTGGATTTCAATACCACCGGCTTGCTGCTGTTCACTACCGATGGTGACCTGGCTAATAAGCTGATGCACCCCTCGACGGTCATTGAGCGCGAGTACCTGTGCCGGGTGATGGGGAATGCCTCTGACGACATGCTTCAGCAACTGGTTGATGGTGTTCAATTGGAAGACGGTGTTGCTCGCTTCACCGATATTGTTGATGGCGGCGGTGAGGGCATCAACCACTGGTATTACGTGGTCATTATGGAAGGGCGCAACCGTGAGGTTCGGCGTTTGTGGGAATCTCAGGGCTTGCAGGTCAATCGACTCAAGCGAGTTCGCTACGGCAATGTTTTCATTCCGTCCAAGGTGAAGGTAGGCCAGTGGATTGAGTTGCCCGAAAACGAGGTGAGCGATGTCTACGCGATGGCGGGGATGTCGGTGCCGGTGCAGGAAGCGGTTGAGGGGGGAAGTCGCGTGCCGCGTTCTGCGGGGCGAGGGCGTCGATCTCGCGGTTAGCGCTTGCGGAAAAAAGAAAGCCCGCAGTTGTGCGGGCCCTTGGGAGTGCTACAGCCACAGAACTGGCTGTTGTTGCTGGGGATCAATCAGTGAAACGCCTGCTGCTTTTCGAGCGCGGTGGCGGTGTCGATACCATCCCAGTGGTCGCCTCGGCCTTCCCGCCAGCCGGTCAGCCACTGTTGGCGGAGTTGCTCCTGGGTGTGGGGACAGTTCTCCTTGTTTCTCCCGCTAATACCCGCTTGATAACCACGTTGGTAAGCGCGCTCGGTCATATCGCGTTTCTGTCTTCTCATAGGGCAGATGCCTCCATTTTTCAACGTGTACTCACCGCCGCGTTACGATGGACAAAAGCTGAGGGCGGTGACCCGGTGTTGCTGTTATGACAGCTGAACAGCAACCGAACCCTCATGTAAGCAAACTTTCATAATTGCTGCGAAGACCAATTTCGTCTAAAGAAGCGCAGTTTTAGATGGCTGGTGAATAAGTAGCTAAGCACTTGTTGCGGCGTAAATTTTCAAGCATTTTCTATTTCCCGGATGGGTTTTGGTGAGTCATATGCAGTCCCTGATACTGAGTTGTCCCAAAGGTCTTGAAGGCCTGCTTTCTGATGAAGCGCAATCTCTCGGTGCCAGCCATCTCGGAGAAACCGTTGGCGCTATCAGGGTGGCGGCGAGCCTTGAGACAACGTATCGACTTTGTCTCTGGTCGCGGCTCGCCAACCGGGTTTTACTGCCTCTAACGGAGTTCAGTGGTGATACCGCCGATGCGCTCTACAGCGGTCTGCGGGCTGTACCGTGGCATGAGCATATTCCCGAAGGCGCCACCTTGTTGGTAGATTTTGCGGGCCGAAGCCGCGATATTCGCAACAGCCATTTCGGCGCGCTGCGGTGCAAAGACGCCGTCGTTGACAGCTTTCAGGATGCCGGTCTTGCCCGACCATCTATTGCCAAGCAGCAGCCCGATATTCGCCTGCATGTCCGACTGCGAAAGGGCAAGGTGTTGGCGGCGATTGATTTATCGGGTGAGAGTCTGCACCGGCGAGGTTATCGACAGAGCAGTGCGCTTGCACCACTGAAGGAAAATCTTGCCGCGGCATTGTTGCTTCGCGCCGATTGGCCAGGCATTGCCAGTCGAGGTGGCGCCTTGCTGGACCCGATGTGTGGCAGTGGCACGCTGTTGATCGAAGGGGCCATGATGGCCATGAATATTGCTCCGGGGCTGCACCGTTCTTATTGGGGCTTTTCGGCTTGGCGGGGCCACGATGCGAAGTTGTGGTCGGCATTGCTGGACGAAGCTCGCGCTATTCAGCAAAAGGCATTACAACGGCAGGGGCCCCTTATTCGTGGCTTTGACGCCAGTGGCAAGGTGCTCGATCAGGCGCGGGATAATATCCGCAGGGCGGGACTGGCTGAAGTGGTCAACGTCAGCCGCAAAGAGTTATCTGCGTTGAGCCGTTCATCGCTGGGCGAACAGGCGACGGGGTTAGTGATCTGCAATCCGCCCTACGGAGAACGGCTTGGCGAGCAGGGCGAATTGCTGCACTTATACCGGCGTTTGGGGCAGGCGTTACGCGACGACTTTAACGGCTGGGAGGCCGCCGTATTTACCGGCAATCCCGACCTGGGCAAGCGTATGGGCTTGCGCAGCTATCGGCAATATCAGCTTCTGAATGCGAGCATTCCCAGCAAGTTGCTGCTGTTTCACTGTCTGCCGGAATATCGGGTCGATGATCCCAGTGGGGAGGGGCCGGTTGCGGTAAGCAAACCTCTGTCCTCTGGTGCGGAAATGTTTGCCAATCGGCTGCGCAAGAACCTGAAGCGCATGGAGAAGTGGCGCCGGCGTGAAAGTATTGAATGCTATCGGGTCTACGATGCCGATATGCCGGAGTATGCGGTAGCGGTGGATTGTTACGGCAACGCCGTTCACGTCAGTGAATATGCCGCGCCGTCGTCTGTCGACGATAATGCGGCGCAGAAGCGCCTCAGCGAAGTGATGGATGCCTGTGCCCAAGTGTTCGAGGTGCCTGTCGAGCGAATCGCCTTGAAGGAGCGCCGCCGTCAGCGAGGCAGTGCGCAATACGAGCGGCGTGCGCCAAAAGGCGAAACACTGGAAGTGAGGGAGGGGCAGGCAAAAGTGCTGGTCAACCTCCACGACTACCTGGATACCGGACTGTTTCTCGACCACCGCCCCGTGCGACTCGACATTGCTGCTCGGGCAAAGGGTAAGCGCTTTCTGAATCTCTTCTGTTATACCGCCGTCGCCTCGGTACACGCTGGTCTGGGTGGTGCGCGCTATACCATGTCGGTAGATATGTCGCATACCTACCTTCGCTGGGCTCGTCAGAACCTGTCGCTGAATGGATTGAGTGAAATTCGTCACCGCACCGAGCAGGGTGATGCCCGGCGCTGGCTGGAGGCCTGTGAAGACGAATACGATCTGATCCTGCTTGATCCTCCGACCTTTTCCAACTCAAAGCGTATGGACGATGTGCTGGATACCCAACGTGATCATCCTTGGCTGATTGAACAGGCTATGCGTTGTTTATCGAAAGAGGGTTTGCTGATTTTTTCGACCAACAAGCGTGGCTTTGAATTGGATGTATCTCTGAGCGAGCGCTACGCAGTGGAAGACCGCTGCCAGTGGTCGCTGGACGAGGATTTCAAGCGCCGCAGTAAACCGATTCACTATTGCTGGTATCTGCGGCACACGAAATGACGGGCGGGATTTAAAAAGCTCTGGAGTAAGACAGCGACCAGGTGTCAAAGCCGGGGTTGGGCTCGTCGATGTCGGCATTGGAATAATGGGTTCGCTTCAAGCTGAGTTGATGCACGCCGGCCTGATCAAGTTCTACGCTGAGTGCTAGACGGTCGCGAAACTGAAAGTGTGTTGAGTAGAGCTGGTCGGCAAATACATCTTCAGATAAATAACTGGCGCCAATGCCGGCTTCAGCAAAAACGCGCCGTCCATCAATTTGGAATAACTCCAGTCTGAGCATGGGCGACACTGAAAGGATCATCGCTTTGTCTCCCTTGTCGCGCCTTGCGTCTGATTCAAAGACGCCTAGCTGGCTGTCTATATAGAAGCTGAATCGGCCGCTTTGGTTAAAGGCAACATCCGGATGCCACGCGGCGGACACTTCAACACCTTGTGCGCCACCTTCGTTTCGACTGTTCTCAATCGCTTTGCTGTAGTCGATCGC
>NZ_CFHTQA010000079.1:0-3954 GCF_984394615.1 Spongiibacter sp.
GCGGAAATTTGGCGATATTTTATAAAAGGGAGAGGTTGTGCAGACCTTCCCTAGAGCTTGTTGACTACAACGATGACAGCTATTCAGGCAGTTTGGTGCATCAACCCATTCACAGCTTCTCACAAGCTAATTATGAAATGACCCGCATTGACGGCGATCAGCGTCAAACAGATAGCGTGAATTACGTTTATTTTTCCTCTATCAGCGAACTACCGCTACCGGCACAACAAGGCGGTGAGGTATGGCTGGACGCTCATTATGTAGAGTTCTACTTCAATGAGGATTCGAATAAGCGTGACAAAAACATTTACTTTCAGCCATCGTCTACAAGCAATATGCAATATTACTCTCGCTACAAGTCAGTAGAGATTGAGCTTACTGAAAATACAGCTTTGTCACTGTCAGGAACGGGAAGCGCAGAGGCCTTCGATATCAATAACGAAGACATCAATATTCAGTTCCATATCGGTTTGTAAAAGGCTACTCAGCCTCGGTTTTCCAACTTTCCAATCCTGCGCTATAGCTGGCGGGGATGAAACCCCGCCATTTTCCCGCTTTAGCAAGTACTTACGCTCACCGTGCTGGTCGCGCCCGGCGGCATTCGCTACCATTCACCCAGATTCCGATAACGCGTCAATAGGATGATTCCGTGTCTCTGGAAGTGATTATTCTGGCGGCGGGTCAGGGCACCCGCATGCGATCCAAGTTACCCAAAGTGCTGCACCCGCTGGCGGGCAAGCCGATGTTGCAGCATGCAATAGACGCGGCGGCGCAGACGGCGCCGGCGGCGATTCATGTGGTGGTTGGTCACGGTGCCGAGCAGGTTAAAGACGCGGTGGCACATCCCGCGCTGCAATGGGCCTTGCAGGCCGAGCAGAAGGGCACCGGCCACGCGGTGGCGCAGGGTCTGGGGAGTGTGACTGATGATGCCACGGTGCTGATTACCTACGGTGATGTGCCGCTGGTGCGCGCCGAAACCTTGCAGAATATGGTGGATCGCTGTGCCGATAATCTGGTGCTGCTGACCGCCACGCTGGATAACCCCACTGGCTACGGCCGGATTATTCGCGATGTCTCCGGTGCGGTGCAGGCAATTGTCGAACAGAAAGACGCCAGTCCCGAGCAGTTGATGGTGCGAGAAGTGAACACTGGCATGATGGCCCTGCCTGCCAAGTACCTGCGTGAGTGGCTGCCCAAGCTGTCGGCGAATAATGCTCAGGGCGAGTATTACCTCACCGATATCATCGCCATGGCGGTGGCACAGGGCGTAGCGGTGGACGTGGCCCAGCCCGCTGCGCTGTGGGAAGTGGAGGGGGTGAATAACCGCCTGCAACTCAACGCGCTGGAGCGCCAATACCAGCGCCTGCAAGCCGAGGCGCTGATGACCGAGGGCGCGAGCCTGGCGGACGCCGATCGCATTGATGTGCGCGGCCGCCTGCGTATCGGGCAGGATGTGAGCATTGATGTGAACTGCGTCTTTGAGGGCGAGGTCGAACTGGGCGACGACGTGGAGATTGGTCCCAACTGCGTGATCAGCAACAGCCGCGTAGCGGCGGGCAGTGTGATACGTGCCAATTCGGTATTGGAAGATGCCGTGGTTGGTGAAGGCTGCACCATTGGCCCCTTTGCGCGACTGCGCCCCGGCACCGTGCTGGCGAAGGCCGCGCGCATCGGCAATTTTGTTGAAACCAAGAATGCGCAGGTGGGTGAGGGCAGCAAGATCAATCACCTGAGTTATGTCGGCGATGCGACACTGGGCAGCAACGTGAATATCGGCGCGGGTACGATTACCTGCAATTACGACGGGGTGAATAAATCCCTCACTGACATCGGTGATAATGCCTTCGTCGGTTCGAATACCTCACTGGTGGCGCCGGTGTCCGTGGGCGACACGGCGACCGTGGCGGCGGGCTCGACGATCACCGGCAATATTGCCGATGGCGAACTCGGTGTTGCTCGCGGCAGACAGCGTAATATACGGGGTTGGAAGCGTCCCCAGAAACGCTCCTGACAGCGATCAAATAGAAGGCATTTATTATGTGTGGAATCGTCGGGGCTGTTGCCCAGCGAGAAGTGGCAGATATTCTGTTGGAGGGCCTGCGGCGCCTTGAATATCGCGGTTACGACTCGGCGGGCATGGCGGTGATTTCCCCCGAGGGTTACAACGATCGTCGTAAGCGAGTGGGCAAGGTGGAGGCGCTGGCGCAGGCGCTGAAGGATGAGCCCTTGCCGGGCCGCATTGGCGTGGCCCATACCCGTTGGGCGACCCACGGCGAACCGTCCGAAGTGAATGCCCACCCCCACAATTCCGGCAAGCTGTCGCTGGTACACAACGGCATTATCGAAAACCACGAAGCCCTGCGCGCACGCCTGCGTGAACTGGGCTATGAGTTTGTCTCTGCCACCGATACCGAAACCATCGTGCACCTAGTGCATTACTACTACCAGCAGCAGCGCGATCTGCTGGGTGCGGTCAAACTGGCCGTGACCGAGCTGGAGGGTGCCTACGGTCTGGCGGTGATTCACGCTGATCAGCCCGACAAGCTGGTTTGTGCCCGCAAAGGCAGCCCGCTGGTGATCGGCATTGGTATTGGCGAAAACTTTATCGCCTCTGACCAGCTCGCATTGCGTCAGGTCACCGACCGCTTTGTGTATTTGGAAGAGGGCGATATTGCTGAAGTCAGCGCCGGTCATTACCGCATCTGGGATGCCCAGCAGCAGCCGGTGGTGCGCGAAGTCAGTCAGATTGATACTGCCGCGGAGTCGGCGGATCGCGGCCACTATCGCCACTATATGCTCAAGGAAATCTACGAGCAGCCGATGGTGATTCAGCGCTCGCTGGCGGCGCGTCTGGGCAGCAAGAAAATTCTGGTCGAAACCCTGGGCGCACGCGCCAATGAGTTGTTGTCGACCGTGTCGTCGGTGCAGATTGTGGCCTGCGGCACCAGTTACCACGCGGGTATGGTCGCCAAGTACTGGATTGAAGGTGTGGCGGGCGTGCCCTGCCGCGTCGAGGTGGCCAGCGAATTCCGCTACCGTAAATTCAAGGTGCAGGAAAATACCCTGTTTGTGACCATCAGCCAGTCCGGTGAAACGGCCGATACCCTGGCGGCGTTGCGTCTCGCCAAAACATTGGGTTACTCCGCCAGTCTGGCAATCTGTAATGTAGCGCTCAGCTCACTGGTGCGCGAATCCGATATGTACCTGATGACCGAGGCCGGGCCGGAGATCGGTGTGGCATCGACCAAGGCGTTTACCACACAGTTGGTGGCGCTGCTGCTGCTGACCGTCGCGCTGGGTCGCCATCACGACCTCAGCGAGGCCGACGAGGAAGCGATTGTTGCCGCGCTGCACCGCCTGCCTGTGCAGCTCGACGAAGCCCTTGCACTGGACAGTGCGATCCAGCAGATGTCCGAAGCCTTTGCCGACAAGCATCACGCCCTGTTCCTCGGGCGGGGTGCCCAGTGGCCAGTGGCGATGGAAGGGGCACTCAAGCTCAAGGAAATTTCCTATATCCACGCAGAAAGCTATCCGGCGGGTGAACTGAAGCACGGCCCGCTGGCATTGGTCGACAGCGATATGCCGGTGATTGCGGTGGCACCCAACGACGAGCTGTTGGAAAAACTGAAATCCAATCTGCAGGAAGTGCAGGCGCGCGGCGGCCAGTTGTTTGTGTTCGCCGACAAGGCGGCGGGCTTTGAAGCTGCGGATGGCCTGCAGATTATTGAACTGCCCCACGTTATCGATATTGTCGCGCCCATCCTCTATACCCTGCCGCTGCAATTGCTCAGCTATCACGTGGCGATTCTGAAAGGCACCGACGTCGACCAGCCCAGAAACCTGGCCAAGTCAGTGACGGTTGAGTAAGCGCCCACTATCGGTAGTGTTTCCTGTGGGAGAGTAATAAAGTATCATACTAAGTATTAAAGTATCATACTGAGAAATAAAGTTGCA
>NZ_CFHTQA010000080.1:0-2554 GCF_984394615.1 Spongiibacter sp.
TAGCTGAGCCTGCGCTGCAAGGTGCGCGGCGCCATATCCAGTTCGGCGGCCACATCCTCCAGGCGGGGCACCCCTTCCGGCAGTTGGCGGATAATGCAGTCCATCACCTCGCGAATTACCCGGTCTTCCAACTGCAGATTGGCGAGCTGCTCACGGGCAATCTGCAACAGCGATTCGTGAATCTCCGGGTGGGGAAACTGCGTGGGGCGCGCCAGAAAAGTGCGATCGAACTCCACCGCATTGCTGTGGCTGTTGTAGTGCACCGGCGCCTGAATGATACGGGCAATTTCGGTGGCATCGCCGGGACCGGCGTGCTGGAAGTGGATTTCACGGTGGCTGCACCAGCAATCGAGCAGCGGCTTATTGGCGCGATACCAACTGGTGAAGAAAAACTCGATGACATGCCGAGACGGCATCTGGCGGGGAGGCACTCGCCAGCTCAACCGCGTCTGGTCCTCATCAATGCTCTCAAAATTCACATCGCCGTGGTCGATCAGCAAACGCGAAAACGCCACAACGGCATCGATGGCCTCTTTCATATTGGCCGCGCTCATGCCGAGGTAATTCACCATGCCCCAGGCCTGACGCGAACAATGCACACCGGCGCGGGCACCGAAGTAGCGGTCTTTCAGCAACCGCTCACCGGCATCCAGTACGATTTCAAACAGACGCAGCGGGAAGCGCCCGCTGTCGCTGACGTGCTCCCGGACATCCAGTCGCAACAGACCACGGAGCTGTTCAGGGGTGATTCCACGCCCTTCCAGATAGTGGAGTGTGCTATCAAGGTATTCGCTGCAAACGGTGGGTGTTCTCATGCTTCTCTCCTCCTGAAAGTCCGGCTGGCGACCGACTTTCCTTATTATTTTGATGGGAAGATTCCCTGCACTGCGAAGGCAGCGTATCAGCATAAGGCGATGCAGCAGGAGCATTTACTATCATTTGGGTCCAGTAATGGCTATCATTTTGGTCCACGCCCTGCACAACAACAGTACGCGATCATGCAGCTTTTTGAGGTTGAACATATCGGTCGACGCCGACTCGGGCTCTTGCGGGATATTCTGCTGAACCGTTACCCGCAGGTCGATGCCGGCCAGCTCGCGGTCGACTGTGGCGTCAAGTCGGACTGGTCGATGGCCAGTCGCGACGAGAACGGCAGCATGCAGGCGGTGTTGCGGGTGATGCATACCCTGCGGCGCGGCGCCGTGCCGGATATTGCCCTGCAGCTCGGCGACCGCGCGCAGATTACCGACTCGGGGCTGCTCGGCTATGCAGTGCTCACCGCGCCGACCGTTCTTCAGGCCGCGCGAATGACCAGCCACGCACTGAGCAGCTCAAACTATCTGCTGCGCAATAAAATTGTGGTGAAGGAGCAGTACGCCAGCAGCGTATTCAGTGTGACCAGCCGGGCGCGCCCGCACCGCGAAATGCTGATGGAAATGAGTATGCTGGCGGTTTGGCGCTGTATCCAATCCATTGTGCCCAGCGGTCGGGCCAGCACGCCCGCAGAAGTCCACTTCAGCCATCCGGCCCCCGCCTATGCCGCACGCTACGAGGAGCTGTTTGGTTGTCCGGTGTACTTCAACCGCGCTCACGATGTATTGATTACCCCATCGACGCTGATCCATCAGCGCATTCCCTCAGGCAATACCGCACTGATTCGCAGCCTGTCGACCGAGCTGCGTGAATTGCTTGGCGACGGCTACCGGGGCAGCGGCATTGCCGCCCGCGTGCGCCGCGCGCTGGTGGAAAATCCGCAGTCCTGCGCATTCTCGCTCACCGGCACCGCCGCGCAGTTGAATATGCACCCGCGCAGTCTGCGCCGCTATCTCGCCGATCAGGGCCACAGCTTTCGGGAAGTCTGTCAGGAAGCGCGCATGGCGCTGGCCAAGCAGTATTTGAGCAATACCCAAATGCCGGTCAAGGCCATTGCCCTGCAACTGGGTTATCGACACAGCAACAACTTTACCCGCGCCTTTGCCGAGTACTTCGGCGAAACGCCGGAAGCCGCACGCCGGCGCGAGTTCGCCGATCAGGATGCCAGTGCCAATCCCGCCAGGTGATCGTCTCGCTGGCCCGCCAGCAGCTCCATCAAGGTGAGACGCTTGAAGTAGGCCCCCACGTTCAGCTCGTCAGTCATACCGATACCGCCGTGCAACTGCACCGCCTGCTGACCGACGTAGCGACCACTTTCCGCCAACTGCACCTTGAGCTGCGCAGCAGCGCGATGAAAGCCCTCGCGGCCCTGCTGCTGAAAAGCCGCCCACAACAATGAGCGCAGCTTCTCGCCAGCGATAAACATATCGGCGAAGCGGTGCTGCAGCGCCTGAAATGCCGCCAGTGGCATACCGAACTGCTTGCGGGTTACCAGATACTCGCCGCTGACACTGAGCAGGCTGTCGATGCAACCCAGCGATTCTGCCGCCATCAGCAACAGACTTTCCGATACCGACTGCCGCAGCGCGCGCTCCGCCGCATCACCGCGACACAGCACCGCGCTGTCATCGAACGGCACACCGTCGAACTGGATGTCTCCGGCGGCGCGGCCATCGGCCAT
>NZ_CFHTQA010000081.1:0-2410 GCF_984394615.1 Spongiibacter sp.
AAGGCACCGATGGAAGAGCAGGCTACCGCTCGCGTAAAAATCTGTCCAAAAGGCAGGGTAAACAACGGACTGGTATTGACGGCGCAGCCGGGGTTTTCACCACTGAAGCCGTCCATGCTGCGATGCGTCCGGTGCTCCGGCACAAACACAGGCTCGTCGATGACAATATCGTTGGAGCCCGTGCCCTGCAGGCCGCTCACATCCCAATTGTCGACAATACGGTAGTCACCAAGCGGCACCAGAAAGGTTCGATAATCATGTGCCTCGCCGGGTGTGGCGGGGGGCGCCATCCCGCCGAGAAACGCCCACTGACAGTGCTTGGAACCCGAGGAAAATCCCCAGTGTCCCGACAACATATAGCCGCCCTCAACGCGAGAGACCTTGCCGACCGGCATATACGATGAGGAAATCAGCACACTGCTGTCCTCGCTCCACACATCCTGCTGCGCACGGTCGTCGAACATGCCGAGCTGCCAATTGTGGATCGCCACCACGCCCAGCACCCAGGCCGTGGACATACAGCCCTCCGCCAGGGTTTGCTGCACGTCAAAAAACACCTGCGGCGGCAGCTCAAAACCGCCATAGCGCTTGGGCTGCATGATGCGGAAAAAGCCACTGCGCTGCATATCGGCAATCGTTGCATCGGGCAGTCGCCCGAGTTCAGCCGCCTCAGCCTGGCGCTCGATCAGTGCCGGCACCAGTGCGCGGGCATCGGCCATCAGTTGGTTTACGCGATTGTGATCAGTCACCTTTTTGTCCTCTTTCTGAATTCGGGGGTAAAGCTATTGCCAGTGGTGTCCCCACTCCGAGGGACGGCGGCTAAACGTGGGCCGGTACTGCTGCCAGTCGAGCTGCAAGCCGTCGCAGCCAAATTCAATGGCAAAGCCTGCCGGGCTCTCGACGTACACGGAAATCATCTGGTCGTTGCAATGACGGCCCAATGTCGAAACGACGGGCACTTCATGCTCCCGACAGCGATCCATAAACTGCCCCACCTCGTTGATATCCGTCACCTCAACCATCAGGTGAATACAGCCGTTATCCGGGGGCTGCGGCGCTTCGTAAATCGCCAGACTGTGATGCCGGGGGTTATCGACATGGAGAAAATGCAGACGCTGACCGCCGTCAGGGCCGTCAAAGTACATGGAGTCGGTGCGCTCGAAGCCCAGCAACTCACGGTAAAAGGCGTAGCAAGCATCAAACTGACGGGTTGGCAGCACATAGTGGCCGAGCCCCATATCACCGTTAAAGCCCGTCTCAAACCGCAACACATTGGCGGGACTTTGCAGGGGCTGGTAGTCGAGCGCACAGCTTTGCACCAGCTCCACGCACTGCCCGCTGGGGTCGAACAGACGCAGTCCCGCCGCCACATTGCGCAGCGCGCAATCGCTGTCTGAAAGCGGCTCAACGATTTGTCCAGCCGCGCGCAAATCCTCGGCGACATCATTCAAAGCCAGTTCGGGGTCCAGCTCCCAACCCGCGGTATGCAAGCGCTCCTGATCACCGGGCACCACAGCCAGGCGCCAGCAGTAGGCGTCCATCTTGAAACGCAGCCAGCCGGAAGATTCCGCCGCCAGGGGCATCATGCCCACCACCTCGGCCAGAAATGGCTGCCATCGATGAGGCTGTGCTGACTCAATCAGCACATAGGCCAGCGCGTTAACGTTGCAAACCGCCATCAGTGCTGCTCCTGGCCGCGACGGGGTTTAATCTTGGTTTCGTGTTCCTTGTGTACCGTCAGCGCCGCTGGAATTTCCGCCACGTCCATATAGAACTGGCTGTACCACTTACGGAGCATGTGTACCGGGCCATCGCCATCACACATCAGCGGATTATCGATACGGACTTTGTTGTTCCAGATATCCACGTCCTGAATAAAGGAATCCACGCTCATCTGGGTGTAGGCGTCGACCATCGCGGCATTTTCGGCTTCGCTCAGTGAGGGATCTTTGCGCACCATCACCCCCAGTCGAATCACGAAATTTTCCATGTCGATAGGCACGTGACTGACCAGCAAGTGCGTCGTCACCGCCCTGCCGTCCATCGAGCCGGTCATGGTGGTCGTCATATACGCCGGGCCTTCATAGGTGGCGACGGAGGTAAAGCCCTGCCCCTCATCCGCGAGAATATCGTGGCCGCCTGTCATCACCTGAGTATAGGTGTGACCGTCCTGAATATTTTTGAAGGTCTGTACCTGGGAGTAATGTACCGGCCCAAAGTGCGCCATATCGGCCATGTTATCCACCAGTTCACGGCAATTGGAATGGATGGTGAATTCCGCCATTTTCCAGTCCGACCACTCGCCGGAAAAATAGTCCTCGTTGCGTCGGGGGCGTTGCTCGGCAATCGGCGGCTGCCCCTCGGGATCATGCCACACAAACGCCAGACCATTTTCTTCCAGCACGGGCAT
>NZ_CFHTQA010000082.1:0-2287 GCF_984394615.1 Spongiibacter sp.
CTCAATTGTCTTGGCCATGCGCTCTTGCGCATCCTGCTTCAGTTCATCAATCACTATTCTGTCTCCTAGTTTCGCACCAACAGGATCACTCCGCAGACACCAGCGTGCCGTCGCTACCACCCACAACAATGTTCAAGAGGGCGCCCTGCTGTTCCATCGCAAATACCCGCAACGGCATATTGTGATCCCTGCACAGGCAAATTGCGGTGAGGTCCATCACTTCCAGCTTTTTATCGAGAACCTCGTCATAGGTCAGGTGCTCGTATTTTTCTGCGTCGGGGTCAATCATCGGGTCGGCACTGTACACGCCGTCAACCTTCGTGGCTTTCAATACGAGGTCGGCATCGACTTCAATGCCCCGCAGGCAAGCCGCCGAATCGGTCGTAAAAAACGGATTGCCCGTACCCGCGGCAAAAATCACCACTTCGCCACGGCTGAGTGCGCGAATGGCCTTGCGGCGATCGTAGTGGTCGACCACACCGCTCATCGGAATCGCCGACATCACCGACGACTTGATATTGCTCCGCTCCAAGGCGTCGCGCATCGCCAGCGCATTCATCAGCGTCGCCAGCATTCCCATATGATCACCGGTCACCCGGTCCAGGCCTGCGCTCTGCAGCGCCGCACCACGAAACAGATTACCGCCGCCGACAACCAGCCCGACCTGAACACCAATACCGACCAGCTGCCCCACTTCAAGGGCCATGCGGTCCAGCACCTTGGGGTCAATACCAAAGCCCAGCTGCCCCATCAGGGCCTCGCCACTGAGCTTGAGAAGAATTCGTTTGTACTTTTTGTCCCGACTCTGAGTGGACATGCCTCACCCCATACACCGCATTAATTGAAGCTTATACACAAAGAAAAACGGGGCCCTGCGGCCCCGCTCGCGACTTATCAGCCTTTGAGCTGCGCAGCCACTTCGGCTGCAAAGTCGACTTCTTCTTTCTCAATCCCCTCGCCCACTTCAAAGCGGATGAAGGTCTGAATCTCGGCACCGCCGTTTTTCAGCAGCTTGCCAACCGTCAGCTCGGGGTCTTTAACGAAAGGCTGATCAACCAGCGCATTCTCAGACAGGAACTTACGGATACGGCCTTCGATCATCTTCTCGATAATCTCGGCAGGCTTGCCACTCTCTTGAGCTTGAGCGGTGAAGATTTCGCGCTCTTTATCCACTTCCTCTTGCGGCATATCTTCCTGCTTGGCAACACGGGGGTTAACCGCTGCTACGTGCATAGCCACATCGCGCGCCAGCTCTGCGTCGCCGCCTTTCAGCGCAACGAGAACCGCAATGCGATTATTGGAGTGAACATAAGTGTCAACAACACCGCTATCAGCAGCCAGTACCGATACGCGTCGAACAGAAATGTTCTCACCGATTTTTTGAACCAGCGCTTCGCGAGCTTCTTCCAGCTCACCAGCCATCAGCGCGGCAACATCGTCCTGCTTGTCGGCAAACGCTTTGTTGGCGACTTTGTCTACAAACGCCAGGAAGCCGTCGTCGCGGGCAACGAAATCGGTTTCGCTGTTCACTTCCACAACCACCGCATAGCTACCGTCTTCAGCGACTTTAGTTGCGACAACACCGTCTGCTGCAGTACGACCAGCTTTCTTAGCTGCCTTCATACCGCTGGACTTGCGCAGTTCTTCAATTGCCAGCTCAATATCACCATTGGCTTCGTTGAGTGCTTTCTTACACTCCATCATGCCAAGACCGGTGCGATCGCGGAGTTCTTTTACCATTGCTGCTGAAACAGC
Organism: Spongiibacter sp.; assembly: GCF_984394615.1. Lineage (NCBI taxonomy): Bacteria > Pseudomonadati > Pseudomonadota > Gammaproteobacteria > Cellvibrionales > Spongiibacteraceae > Spongiibacter > Spongiibacter sp. Next base: position 1,756 of record NZ_CFHTQA010000082.1, read on the forward strand.
CATCCTAAGATCCTCTTTGTATGGGCTAGTGCAGAGCGGCCTGTACCGCCCCACTCAATGGGTATCCAAAAAAAGGGGGCCTTGCCCCCTCTCGTAGCGAATGTACAGCCTGCTTATTCAGCGGCCGCTTCGCCTGCTTCCTGTGCGACTTCAACGAACTCGTCACCAGCGACGGCTGCGTTGGCACTCGCATTAATAATCGTGTCGGCAACCGCAGTCACATACAGCTTGATAGCGCGAATCGCGTCGTCGTTACCGGGGATAACGTAATCAACGCCTTCCGGGTTGCTGTTGGTATCAACGATACCGAATACCGGAATACCCAGTTTGTTAGCTTCCTGAATAGCAATACGCTCATGATCAACATCGATCACGAACAGTGCGTCAGGCAGGCCAGACATTTCTTTGATACCACCGATGGAACGCTCAAGCTTTTCCATGTCGCGGTGACGCATCAGTGCTTCTTTCTTGGTCAGCTTGTCGAATGTACCGTCCTGGCTTTGGGCTTCCAGCTCGCGCAGGCGACGTACTG